>CAIKOD010000167.1 GCA_903828975.1 uncultured Methanomicrobiales archaeon
AACAAGCGAAAGAACGTGAGGGATACTGGAACCAAACGAGGTTGAGGTACGACGAAGCAACCGGTATTTGGGATCCTCTGTAGGAACGGGCAAGTATGGGCTGAAATCGTCGAAAATGTCGATAAGGCCACGCTTCTCCCGTTGATCACTAAAAAGGTGGAAATGGGCTTAACTATCTGTTCAGACATCTGGAAAGCTTATACTGGAATCGCAGCGAAAGGATATATTCACCGTTTGGTGAATCATGGAGAAGGGACATACAGCAATGGAAAAGGAAATCATATCAATGGAATGGAAGGATTCTGGGGATATCTCAAACGCAAACTTACTTCCGAAGGTGGGGTTAATAGAGCCAGATTACCACTGTACATCGCGGAGTATGTTTGGAGATATAACCACAGGAATGATCCAGAAAGAGTTAAGATACGGAGAATCATCCGATTATTGGAAAAGAGTTAGGGGCGGGAATGTTACCTTACCCATCTTTTTTATGACGAAGATGGCAACAGAATGAAAAAATGATCTGCTGGGAGCTTCCCAGGGGTCCCGGGTATATTTTTCCGCTATGGGCAGAAAAGAGACTGTAATTCCTTATCAGCATCGAAGGCAGTGCAGTCAAGCGTGATGGGAGTGATCGAAATATTGCCTTTCCTGATTGCATGGACGTCGGTACCTTCCTCGGCATCTTCAAGGAGTGGTCCGTTTATCCAGTAATACGGTCTCCCTCTCGGGTCAAGCCGTTTTTCGACACCGGTCTCGAAGAGCTTTCTCGCAAGGCGGGTGACCTCATAGCCCCCCTTCACAATTGAAGGTATATTCACATTAATTACGTCAGCGTGTTCCGGAAACCCCTCTCGAAGGACCTTCATGCAGATCTCTCTCACGATGCGTTTCGCTTCATCAAAGCTCTGTGAGTGGTGGCGGGGGTCATCAAACTTGTCACCCTGGTCCTCCACCTGGAGTGAGAATGCAATCCCCTTTGTCCCCTGGTTGGAGGCTTCAAGTGCTGCACCGACCGTGCCTGAAGTCATGATAGATTCAAATGAGAGGTTCTCCCCTATGTTGATCCCGCTGACCACGAGGTCTGGCCTGAGGTCGAGAGCATAAAGCCCTATGATAACTGAATCGGTTGGTTTACCACCGATTGAGTATGCTCGTACCCCGTTCATAACGACCGGGCTTGCCCGGATGGGTTCAAAAATTGATATCGAACGCCCGACCGCACTCTGCTGGGTGGATGGCGCAGCGATTATCACCTCGGCTACAGGGGACAAGGCCTCATATGCTGCCCAGAGTCCGGCTGATGTTATGCCGTCATCGTTTGTCAGAAGGATCCGCGGTTTCATCACCGATCCAATTAGTGGGGTTTGATGAAATAGATGTGCTATGAGTAGCGTACAGTAGGGGTAAACCAGGAGGGCTATCCACACATACCTGTAATTTTCCCGGGATTTCGGACTGCCCCGTAATCGTCAGGGTAATCTCCCTCTGCACCCAACAGGTACAGGATGAAGGCCCTTATCGCAGAATATTCCATGTACCATGACCCTGCCCTTGCACCTGAAGGAAGGGCAATGTTCGCGTCACTTTCAGCCAGCTTTTCAAGATGCGGGTACGAGGTCGTGACTCCGGGGCAGGGAGATTTTTATAAGGAAATTGAAAAACTTGCACCCGGTTGTGATGTAGGGCTTGTTATTGCACCTGACCACCTTCTCTCACGTTTTACCCTCGCAATGGAAACCAGTACCCACAATCTGGGGTGTGGAAGTATGAATGTTGCAGTCTGCGCCAACAAGCAGCGGGCAGGTACGATACTGGCATCACACGGAATTGCCGTGCCTGAAGAACAGGAAGAAGGCCACCGGGTAGTAAAACCCGTGTCTGGCTGCGGGGCCATGGGGGTCAGGCTAACCCGGGATCCGGCGGGAAAGGGGGAATTTGGCCAGAGATTTATTGAAGGTGAGAACTATTCAGTCAGCGTTGTTGGGAGCAGGGTAGTCGGTGAAGCATGCCTTTATTTTACCGGGGAACCACCTGTTGCACTCGCCCTGAACCGGCAGCATATAGAGATCGACCCTGAAGGAAAGTTCCATTACCGGGGAGGAGAGACTCCTGCGAGCCACCAAAGGGAACAGGAGATCAAAGAGACCGCCATAAATGCGGTGAGGACCCTTGGGTGCCAGGGCTATGCCGGGGTCGACGTGATCCTTGCTGACCGGGTCTACGTCGTGGACGTAAATCCACGCATAACCACGAGCATTGTGGGGATTACTGCCTGTATGAGCGAAGAGATTGCAGATGTCCTTATCCGGGCATCAAAGGGGGAGCCTCTCGGGGATCTTCACATTTCCGGCCATGCATGTTTCGACGCCAATGGAACGGTTACCAGCCAGTAATATGAAAATAAAACCATCTGAAGTGAAGGTGATACGAATGAATGAAAATACGGGGAATACGATGGAAAGGGTAGGTATTGATGTAGGTGGTGCACACCTGAAGGTGGTTGACCATAACGGGGTCCATATCCATTACTGCCCGCTATGGAAGGGTGCGCCACTCAAAGATCTTCTCGGGAACTATAACAAAGAGACGGGATCGGCAGCCGTGGTGATGTCCGGCGAACTCGCAGACTGTTTTTTTAGTAAAGCAGAGGGAATTGGCTTTATTGTTGACAGCGTGAAGGCCGCGTTCCCTGACGCACTCTTTTACGGGACAGATACAGCGTTTCACCGGGAGGCTGCCCCACAGCTTGCAGCCTCGAACTGGCTGGTTTCAGCTGATTACCTGAGGGAGCTCTATCCCTGTGCAGTGTTCGTGGATATGGGCAGTACAACGACAGACATCATTCCAATCGGCCGGTTCAATGAGCTGAAAGGACTGACTGACCTCGACCGCCTCCAGCAGGAATACCTGATCTATACCGGCCTGCTCCGTACGAGCGTCCCGTGCCTTATCAGGTCGGTCCTGCTTGACGGGGTCCCTACACCGGTAAGCAGCGAGTATTTTGCCTGTTCCGGGGATGTGCACCTGGTCCTCGGGCATATCAGCGAACGCCAGTATACATCAGATCCCCCGGACGGGGGCAAGCGTGACGTCGATGCGGCACTCCGGAGACTCGCGCGGGTCGTATGTGCAGACATAGATGAAATAGGTGAAGCCGGGGCCAGGGTGATTGCAGAAACGTTCTGGAACACCCAGAAAGACCTCATTATTTCCGGCATTGAAAACATATGCCGGAAGGCCGGTACAAACGAGGTTATTTTTGCAGGTATCGGGTCGGGACTTATTGCGAAAAAATTCGGGGGCACAAATCTTTCGGGAGCTCTGGGACCGGTTGTCGATGCCCTGCCTGCATTTGCTGTCCGGGAGGTTGCAGAACGAGACTCTGGATCCTGAGCATTCTGCTCCTTCTGGTCTCGCTTGCCCTGACCATTACTGCCTGGTTATTCCACTGGCCGTTTTTCTTCTTTTTTTTATTCATCCCGCTCGTGCCCTTCCTCCAGCGGAGGGCTGTATGGAAATGCCCGGCCTGTGGCTGGTCGACCGGCGGGAGCGAACGATTCTGCCCCTACGACGGCTCCCGGCTGGAAGTACCCGGGTGTGAACATCGTGAGGGAGATAATTGAGACAGGGAGCAGGAACCCGAAGAACTCAGTTGCGGGGGGAACAGCAAAGCCACGGGAGGAGTAGTTCCTGACCGTACCCCTGTCGATGACAATGCCAAGGGCATTGATAACCCGTGCGGCACGTGAACAACTCATCTCCTGAGAAAGTGTAACGCAGAGGTCTACCACCTGGGCACCGATACGTGTATCCGGGTAAAACGGGGCATTGGCCGGGCTTACCAGGCCACAGACCCTGCAACTGAACCTTCTGACAATAACAAAGATATCCCGGTTCACGCCAGGTTCAGCCAGGGTAATAAAAAAACGTTTTTTCGTATCATAACCCGCTATGTCACCCCCGCAGGAAGGACATGCATCAAGTGAGGTGTATGATTGCCCGTCAAGGTTTGCAATACCTGCCTGGATTACGGTCGGGAGCATCGGATGGACCAGGATTTTCCGCTTCATACGGCGCACGCACCAGAAATCCCGGAATATGGTATCAGATCACATATCAGGAGGAAATTTATGTTCTTCACTAAACCTGACCTGGTATGATTATACACAGATCAGCATATACCCACCACTATTAATCAAATTATCGCAAGTAAATGACTATCATTAAATATTGTTAACCGAGAGATATTTTTGTTCGAGGTTTTAAAAACATGGATGTAAAATATATTCCAACTACGTGTCCGTATTGCGGAACAGGTTGCGGTTTCAATCTTGTTGTCAAGGACAAGAAGGTTGTAGGCGTTGCACCCTGGCAGCGCAATCCGGTTAATGAGGGCAAACTATGCCCGAAAGGTACCTATGCAGGGGAATTTATCAATTCCCCGGACCGGTTGACCAAACCACTCATCAAAAAAGATGGGAATTTTGTTGAAGCGAGCTGGGATGAGGCATACAAGCTGATTGCCGAGAATTTCAATAAGTACCAGGGTGAACAGAGTGCATGCCTTGCATCAGCCCGTGTCTCCAACGAGGAGAATTACCTGATGCAGAAGTTTGCCCGTGCTGTCTTAAAGACCCCAAACATCGACCACTGTGCCCGTCTCTGCCATGCATCGACGGTCGTCGGTCTGGCCGGTGCGTTTGGGTCAGGCGCCATGACCCAGTCGATTGCCGATATTGCAGAATCAAAATGCATTCTTATTATCGGCAGCAACACGTTCGAGACCCACCCGCTGATCGGTCGCCGCGTGATGCAGGCGAAAGCGAAGGGTGCGAAAGTCATTTACGCCGACCCGCGATTCACCCCAACCGCGAAGCAGGCAGACCTGTACCTGCCCTTTTACTCAGGAACAGATGTTGCCATCCTTAATTGCATAATGCAGCAGGTCCTGAAAAACGGCTGGGAGAATAAGGACTTCGTCAAGAACCGGACCAAGGATTTCGAGAAAGTAAAAGAAATCGTGATGAAGGATACCTACAGCCTTGAGAACGTTGCAAAGATCAGCGGGATCCCGGCAAAAGACCTTGCCACTGCAGCAGAGTGGTTTGGCAAATCCGGCCAGTCCGCAATCCTCTACTCGATGGGTATCACCCAGCACACCACCGGTGTCGACAACGTCAAGTCG
>CAIKOD010000168.1 GCA_903828975.1 uncultured Methanomicrobiales archaeon
AGAGATGATTCCTATCCCAACCGGGGTCACCACAGCGGCGGGTCACGAGCCCCGGGAGCGTGACTAACTATTGGAATAATCTAATCTGCAAGACAGATTTGAGAGGTTTTCCAATGAAAACAGGCATGATGCTAAAAGGCTGCAAGCATACAAAATGAAAATGCCAGTGGGGATTTTCATATTAACCGCCGATGACCTCCCTGCGGTCGGGCATAAAGAATGAAAATAAGTTGCAGCCATATTTTTTCGTGGATGGGTAAGCAAGGCTGGTCAATTTTCGGGACGTTGATCCCCTATGTTAACATAGCCCAATTCATACTCGAGAGTATAAATGCAGGTGGTAACTGCGAATTGGAAATTGCCCCGAGAGGAATTACAACTTACCCATCCCGGAGGTCATATGCAACCCCAAAAGAGTACTGCTTGTGGCATAGATATACATAAGGACTTCTTTGTTGCAGCCATCATGAGCCGCGATGGTTCAACCAAGATCGAAAAGTTCGATCATACCCAGGAAGGATTATTATTACTTAAATCATGGGTTTTGGCAGAAGAATGTTCAACAGTAGCGATGGAATCCACCGGGAACTATTGGCGTCCCCTTTACCTCACACTTGAAGGATATGTAGAACTCATTCTCTCAAACGCCTATGTAATCAAGCGAATTCCCGGACGTAAAACTGATATCATCGATGCTCAATGGATTGCAGAATTGGCATTGAATGGACTACTCACTCCATCCCGTGTGTTCCAGAAAGATGTTCGAGAGATCCGGGAGCTGACACGGGCGAGGGAAAGACTGGTCGACCAACGTACTGGATGCAAAGCTATTGTTCACGACGTCTTTGATGCAGCCTGCATCAAACTCTCCTCGGTTATTACGGATATCTTCGGAAAATCAGGGCGATATCTTATCCATGGTCTTCTCCAGGGTAAAACCATTGATGAACTTATTGAAGGAATACCCTCAAAAAGGGTTCAACACAAAGAAAAATTGCTTAAGAATGCGATTAAATCGGCTTTAAGTACAAGCCAGGTCATTGTCATCGAACAGAACCTCCGGTTGATCGATCAGATAACTGAGCAGGTAACCCAGCTTGACGATGAAATCATCGGTCGTATGAAGAACAGGGAAGATGATGTCCAGATAGCGATGTCACTTCCAGGAATTGGCATGACCGCCGCGGTTACAATTCTTGCAGAATTGGGAGATTATCATGATTTTAAATCCCCTGATTCTCTCGCATCATGGGCAGGAATGGTCCCTTCGGTTTACCAGTCCGCCAATAAACTCAGGACAGGATCTATCACAAAGCATGGATCAAAACATCTCAGGAGAATCCTTACTGAGGCGGCTCAGGCAGCCGCTAGAACAAAAGATACTCGCTTTAGTGCATATTTCCGCAGACTTAAAAATCGAATTGGTTATCAGAAGGCGATTATCGCTCTTGCGAGGAAGATCCTTTGCATTCTCTGGCATCTCCTGATTAACCGGGAATTCTATATTGACACACAGAAGACCAGACCTAAAAACCAAAGTGTAAGCCCAAAACCAGTTAATCCAAAATCCATTGAACGTTCAATTGAAATCCTCGTTAAAGCTGGCTATTGTGTCCAAAAATCAGATATCCTCATGAACATGCGACGATTTCAGGGGGCTGCAGATCCTCCCTGAAGTATATTTTCATTGGAAATGCCTGAACTGACCCCAATATAAGGAGATTTTTAACAAAGCATTTTCAATCGTCCGGGTGTGAACTTCCCGTTCATGTGTGTTTCAACAGAGCCTGTTGTTTTCAAAAAGCAATACTCTTATCAGATAAGCGCAAATCACCGCGTATATCACTAGTCCCTGCATCTGAACGAATAAATGGAGCGTTTATGAGACAGAAATACCTTGAACTGAGGGTACCATGGTAGTAAGGATTGCCCTTGCACAGGTCACACCGGTATGGGATGAGCCAGGCGCAACACTTCGCAAGGTTGAACCATTTATTGCCAGGGCAGCGGCGGATGGAGCAGCAATTATCTGTTTCCCTGAACAGTTCGCGACAGGCTGGGACCCGGGCTCTGTATCCAATGCACAACCGGCGAATGGTGAAATTTTTCATACACTGTCAGATTATGCAAAAAGGCATGATATCGCAGTACTTGGCTCACTACGCCTGCAGGAGAAGGGGAGGTTATTCAATGCCTGTATAGTCGCAGGCAGAGACGGGACACTCCTGGCCAGTTACCGGAAAGTCCACCTGTTTTCACCGCTCAGGGAAGGGACATGTTATCACCCGGGAGAGAATGTTGCAACGTTCCCGCTCGGGGATATGACCTTCGGGATAGCAATCTGTTATGATCTCAGGTTCTCCCCGCTATTCCATGTCTATGCGGCCGCAGGGGCAGAATGTATGCTTGTACCATCGGCCTGGCCGGCCTCACGGATGGACGCATGGGAACTCTTCATCAGGACGCGTGCCATGGAAAACCAGTTATTTGTCGCGGGAATTAATACCGTCGGAATTACCCCTGTTGACAGGTATTCCGGAAACTCGATGGTTGCCGGACCGTTGGGGAACATTATCCGCCAGGCATCTGACAATGAGGGAATTACCTGCACAGACCTCGATCCTGATGTAATCAGACAGTCCCGCCAGGTGATGCATGTGGAGGAGGACCGGCAGACCGGGCTCTATCACGATATGGCCAGGGCAGCAAAAAGAACTGATTGAGGGAGATAAGACGAATGACTGACATAACGCGTTTTGTTTCATTGGGTTTGTTGCTTGGTATCATTCCTATGATAATCACCGCAGGATGCATCGTGCCTGGGAAACCAGTCGATACGGGTCTCCTTGAAGGTGTTGCAACGATTGGCCCGCTTTGTCCTGTCGAACCCTGTCATATTTCAGATGAACAACGCGCTGCGGTGTATGCAGCAAGGTACCTGGTCATCACCGGTGAGGGGCCGTCACCCCTGGTATACGAGGTCCCGTTTTCAGCTGATGGTCATTATCGTGTAGGGTTACCCGGGGGGCGCTACCGGGTTGATATGGCAAAAAACGGGATCGATCGGAGCCCTGATGTACCACAAACTGTGGCAATTCAACCGGGAGAGACCGTCACACTCAATCTCTTAATAGATACGGGGATACGTTGAAAATTTTCGATATACCACTGGACCCATACCTGGCCGGTACAATCCCTGCCTGGTTATTGACTTCGGCATTATCATGCCGGAGCGCCACAAAAATCGCCAGATAACCGCATTCCGGCCGGGCAGATACTGCGGAGAACCTTGCCTATATCTACCCGGAAGACCCATTTCTGTATATGTACCGTCTCGTGTGCGTCCATTGCGGAGAGAACTATGCACCCGACGAGATCATCTATAACTGCCGGCGGTGCGGTCACCTGCTCGCAGTACAGTATGACCTTGACAATATTTCAGTTTCGAGATCAGAATGGGACAAGCGGCCACTCTCGGTCTGGCGTTACCGTGAGATCCTCCCGGTAACAATCGACCCGGTCACACTGTATGAGGGTGGGACCCCGCTCTACCATTTAAAGGCAATCGGTAAGGAGCTCGGGCTCACCGAGCTCTATGCAAAACACGAAGGCATGAACCCGTCCGGCTCGTTTAAGGACAGGGGGATGACGGTCGGTGTCTCGATGGCGTTGCAGCTCAAAAAGACCCATGTTGCCTGCGCGAGCACGGGTAACACTTCGGCAAGCCTTGCTGTATACGCCGCAAAAGCCGGCATTCCGGCAGTCGTGCTCCTTCCTGCCGGAAAGGTGGCCCTTGGAAAAATTGCGCAGGCCCTGATGCACGGCGCCAACGTGATATCAGTCCGGGGAAATTTTGACAAGGCACTTGAGATGGTCCACGACCTCTGCCTTTCCCATGGCCTCTACCTTCTGAACTCGGTCAACCCGTACCGCCTTGAGGGCCAGAAGACGATCGGGTTTGAAGCCATAGACCAGCTTGGTGGTGTTCCCGACCGGATCGTACTGCCCGTTGGGAATGCAGGGAACATCTCTGCAGTGCACAAAGGACTGAACGAGCTGATTGAACTTGGTTTCATCGACAGCCTCCCCATGATGACCGGTATCCAGGCAGCGGGTTCCGCACCCATTGTCGATGCCATACAAAACAACCTTCCTGAAGTGGTCCCTGAAAAGAACCCGGAGACCGTGGCAACTGCCATCCGTATCGGCGCACCGGTCAATGCCGAGAAAGCCCTGACGGCAATAAGGAAAACCGGCGGGACTGCCATAGCCGTCACCGACGCGGAGATCCTCAAAATGCAGCGCGACCTCGCCCGGATGGAGGGGATCGGTGTCGAGCCCGCATCGGCAGCATCGGTGGCCGGGGTCAGGCGCCTTGTAGAGGATGGCGTTATTGACCGGAGTGAACGAATCGTCTGCGTGGTTACAGGCCACCTCTTAAAAGACCCGGAAACGGTGATAAAACAATGCGAGCCCCCCATCGAGATAGACGCGGACCTTGCGTCACTCTGCTCTGCTTTGCGCTTGTAAGCCTGCTGGCAGTCACCTTTGTGGCGCCGGTGCAGGGTCTTTCCATAGAGTACCGGGTCCTTCCTAACGGGACTGCCTACAATGGGACCGTCCAGGTGGAGAAGAGCACGGGTTACCAGTTTTACGAGACCGGGGCGATGGGAGAACGCCTGCCTGTGAAGGTGACCAACATCTCACTCAGCGGGGAATGTTCCCCCTGCACCTTTAACCTGTCCGGCGATTCGGGGATTTCATACCCGGAAGGTAATTACACAATCTCCTTCCAGGGACCGGTACGGGAGAACCATATCATCACCTCGTTCGAACGGCCCTATAACGTAAGCGTGGTCCTGCCATGGGGGCTTGATGTACGGAACCAGTTCCTCGGCGTTGTGAGCCCCGGGGGTGACATTACTGCAATAAATAACACATCGGTGAATGTGAACTGGACCGGTGCAAGGTCCGTGGAACTGCGATTTTATGACCAGGGCAGGGAGTCTTTGCTTTACATGTTTGCAAATTTCTGGCTCGTCATCGCATTCGTCCTCCTGACGCCATTCCTCATCACGATGAGAAGAAAACAAAAATAAAGGGGACTGCGGACATCCGGACATTACTTTTTTTACCCCAACGTTTTTTTGAAAAAAAATCGGCTCTGTTGACATCCTGCGTATTTAAAATATGAAGACAAAATACGGGGGACAGAGGGATTTCCCCCTCCCTATCCTACCCCCGTTAAGATATTCTTGGGCAGGTCCAACCTACCGGGACCCTGAATATTTCTGATATTCAGAATCCCCCCCTATCCCAACCGGGGTCGCCAATGCGGCGGGGCGGAACCCCGGGAGCGGGATTAATTTTTCGGAATAACCCAAATTAAAACCGACATATTTGAGGATGTCAACAGAGCGTGCTATGAGCCCCTTGGATCATAAATGAGCATAAAATGGGTGGTTTTTCTGATTGTTGCCGGAGTTTTTCCCAAGCCGAAAAAAAAAGAAAAATGAAACAGACCCGGTCCCGGCAATCTATGGGATAACTGGATCGGGTTTGCTTTTTAATTTCAGGTCGGTACCATATTTTACTGCATTTTTATCGGCAATCGCCTGGATTTTTGCTATCTCTTCAGCGTTGACCTTTGGTTTGAACAGGTGACGGAACCGCTTCTGTTCTTTTAAGTAAGTCTCAACGGGTTTCCGGACAACTTTCTTGACTCGTGTGACCACACCGTCCTCCATCTCGAAATTCACCCAGAGCCCGGTCTCAATCGCAAGCTTTCCGATTGCCAGGGTCTTTTCACCCTCAAATCCCCACCCGGTGCAGCAGGGTGCGTGGATCTGCACGTAGCACGGGCCTGGTGTGTTTATCGCCTTCTCGATTTTCTTGACCACATCGGACGGGTAGGCAATCGATGCCGTCGCAACGTACGGGGCCCCGTGAGCTGCAAGGATCTGGGGGAGGTCCTTTTTCGGCCGGGAGTTCCCTTTTGAACATTTTCCTGCCGGGCTCGTGGTCGTGCTCGCGTCATAGGGTGTCGCGCCTGACCGCTGGATACCGGTGTTCATGTACGCCTCGTTATCGTAGCAGATGTAGGTGAAATCATGGCCGCGTTCAAATGCACCGCTCAGGCAGAGCATCCCGATATCGAACGTCGAACCGTCGCCACCGATTGCGACCACTTTTTCTGTTCTCCCCTGTTTCTTCAAGCTTGCGCAAATCCCTGAAGCCACCGCGGAATTGTTCTCAAAGAGGGAGTGGATCCACGGTACTTTCCATGCTGTTTCGGGGTACGGGGTTGTAAATACTTCCATGCAACCGGTTGCTGATACGATAATCGTGTCTTTTCCGGTCGCCTTGAGGATCAGCCTGGACACGAGTGCGGCACCGCACCCGCCACATGCCCGATGCCCGCAATCGAACAGTTCACAACTTGCCTCAGCCATCAGAGCACCTCCGTGCGAAGCCCGTAAAACTGGTCTCCTTTCCCATCCTCGGCAAGAGAGACGATCTTTTTGACATCTGAAATCCTGACATCACGTCCTCCAAGCCCAAGGATATAACCCAGAACGGGTATGGTCTTTCCATACAGGGCATCTTTTACCTCTATTGCCACAGCCCCCTTGGCCCCGACGGAGATGTTTTTATCAAGGACCGCGATTCTTTTTATATGTGACAGGGCGTCTCTTATCTCTTCTGCAGGGAACGGCCTGAAGCACCTGATTTTAAGGAGCCCGACCTTTTTACCCGCTGTCCGCATCTCGTCGACAGCGTCCTTGACAGTCCCGCAGATGGAACCCATCGCGATTATGGCAGTGTCAGCATCTTCAAGCCGGTAGCCTTCGACCAGCGCCGAATAGTCCCTGCCGAACATCTCCCCAAATTCCTTTCCAGCCTTACTGATCGCATTCTTTGCACGCTTCATCGCCTGGTCGTGTTCGTACCTGAACTCGAGGTAATATTCCGGTGTCGCATACATCCCGAAACTGATAGGATCAGCCGCGTCGAGCCGCTGCACAGGTTTGTATGGCGGGAGGTACCGGTCTACGTCCTCCTGGGAGAGCATATCAACCGGTTCATAGGTATGGGAGAGGATAAAACCGTCAAAACATACAAATGCGGGTAACAGGACATCCGGGTTTTCCGCT
>CAIKOD010000169.1 GCA_903828975.1 uncultured Methanomicrobiales archaeon
ACCACTCGAGCCGCCGGTATTACCGCGGCGGCTGGCACCGGTCTTGCCCGGCCCTTTCTCCACCTGCTTTTTACACAGATTAACAGCCCGAATTTACGGGCACTCGGGGTTCCCTTATCACGATTTCTCGCATTGTAAAGTTTTCGCGCCTGCTGCGCCCCGTAGGGCCTGGATTCGTGTCTCAGAATCCATCTCCGGGTTCTTGCTCCCACAACCCGTACTGATTACAGGCTTGTTGGGCCGTTACCCCAACAACAACCTAATCAGCCGCAGACCCATCCTAAGGCGGCGGACCTTTCGATTACAGAGCATTCCAGCTTCTGTAGTCTATGGGGTATTATCCCCAGTTTTCCGGGGTTATCCCCCTCCTTAGGGTAGGTTGTCCACGTGTTACTGAGCAGTATGCCGAGGTCTTGCACCTCTCGACTCGCATGGCTTAATCGAACCCCGATAGCAGTGGCCTCTGGCAGGATCAACCAGAATTAAGTAATGCACACTATCGGTTTTAATTTTGAAACTTTTGAGGAATTAGCGGTTACTAAACAAATTTCCGCATTGCCGATATCAACGTCAGAACCAATTTCGGCACAGGGGCCGGGTGTTTGGTTCTCCATCTACAGAGGTTACTAATGTTGACTGTGTAGGTATATAATACTGTTTATATGATTTCCAGCCCGGGTTTTAACCCCGTTCCATTGACCATTTCCAGTATAATCCGAACCAAGCCTGTACCTTGCAGGGTGTTTGGTCCATCATTATCGAGGCTTGCTATGTTGCCATTATGAGTATATAATGGGTTCCACCTATCGTTTCATGAAGATGAAGAGATAGGCGTCAAAACGATTCACACCTTTCACCAACAAATGAAATATCAGGGCTAATTCCGGTTTGTACCGGGTATTTAGTCCGTCATTCGTGCGGGAAATAAAGTTGTTTTTTGTTCTATATGAACATTGTTGCGAAGAGAAAATATCCCGCAGAGCGTACAAAGAGAAAATTGTTAAAAATATCCAGTATTTTGAAGAAATTCGTTCACTATTACAGTATATCGAATATAATTCAGCGCGTTATCAGGGCTTGCAGATAACCATGCGACGGGATTATTCTACGGCACGCGCAAGTGGTACAATAAAGAGGTCCCCAAGAAATTCTTCCTGTTCCATAAGGATATCTCCCTCAAACATGAGGAAGAGAAGAGGGATGTAAACTTCCGGAATGCTCCAGCCTAATTTTTCCGTAATCTCTGTGAGGGCGATTCGCTCATTGCCAGTGCATGCTTCCATGCAGCAGGACAGCACCCTTTCGGCAGCCTGCTGGTACCCTTCCTCATGTGCGATGCTTACGACATCATCAGCATCAAAATATTCATCAGGACCATAAGAACTGAGGCGCTGTCTCCGTCTTTCCTCTTTCTCCGCATTCTTCAGCTCGGTAATCAGCTCATATAATGTGATGGGATGTCTCCGGAACTGCTTTCTATCAAGCCTGCGCTTGATCTCACGTTCCAGCCGGTCGACCGGGCCAAGTCTCCCGCTCATTTCCCCGTCGATATCAAAGTCAAAATCGTCCGTTTCGTCTGCTGCTTCATCATTGTCAAAGCTAATATCGATCTCCTGGGCCAGCTGCTCAAGATGGTCAGATTTCATCCGGAGTAATATCGCGGCATAGAAAAGTGTGCGCCCTGATATACGGAGGTCCAGCTCTTTTCTCCGTTCAAGTTCCGATAAAAAACGGTCTGTGACCTCAACAATATCGATGTTCCAGGGATCGATCTCCCCGCGCTCGGCCATCTGGACAAGTATTTCGACAGGCCCCTCAGCCATTTACTTTCACTCCGGTAACCAGCGTGCTCTTGTCTGAACGGACTGTTACTCCCATGATACGGTCAGCCCCTTCAATCATCGGTTTCCTGAGTGAGACGATGATAAACTGGGAGGTGCCTGCACTCTCACGGATCATCTTCGCGATACGTTCCGCATTAGAGCCATCAAGAGACATGTCCACTTCATCAAATGCGTAAAATGGCGCGGGGATATATTTCTGGATTGAGAAGATGAATGCAAGAGTAGTAAGTGACTTCTCACCCCCTGACAGTGAATTCAGGAGGTGTACTTTTTTATCCCTCGGCTGTACCGCAAATGAGAGGCCGCCTGCGAACGGATCTTCCTCGTTTTCCAGTACGAGGTGTCCGTTACCACTCGTCAGGGTCGCAAATATTTCCCTGAAATTCCCATCTATTGCGTGATATGCTTTGGTAAACGCTTCAAACTTCATCTTTCCAAAGGTCTCGATCCTTTCCAGAAGTATCGTCCGTTCTCTTGACAATACGTCCTTTCGCGCGGTCCGGTCCTGCGCACGTTTCTCAACCTTTTCATATTCCTCAATCGCAAGCATATTGACGGCCCCAATCTTCCTCATAGCATGGCCCGCTTCTGCAATGCCATCATCAATCTCCTGGAGGGTAAGATCCGTGGTAACTGCCCCATCTTCAGGTGTCATTACCGCAATCTCCTGTTTAAGAGTATTTTCACGTTCCAGGAGCGCGGAAAGTTGTACTTGGGCCCTTTCGAGAAGTGAATCGAACTCAAGAATCTTTTTTTCCGAGGCCAGAAAATGTGCCATCGCTTCTTCACGTTTCGCTCTCAGTCCTTCGAGTTCTCCGGAAAACATCTTTTGTTTCTCTTCGAGTGCTGCGATCTCTCCTTTCGCTGATTCAATCGACTGTTTCAGTGAGGCAGTCTCATGATCAATCTCTTTGTTGCGGTCCTGGACCTTATCGAGTTCCTCTTTTAAGTCACTCATCCGCTTGGTGAAATGAAGCCGTTCCCTCTGGAGATCGGTAATGTCCGACTCTTTTTCCCGGAGCCTTCTTTCAAGACCCTCCACCTCCTTCCTCCAGTGGTCGCGTTCTTCGGTGAGGGCCGGGATCCGGGTCCCTTCAAGCCTCTTTTTAATAACCACCATATCCAGGTTCAACTGACCGATCTCCTCTGTAATCGCATCAAGGGTCCTCTCAAGCGCAGCGAGCTCCTGGCTACCCGTCTGCATCTCGGTTTCAAAGGAATTCAGCGTCGAGGTGAGAGCGTCACGTTCGAGTGTGAGATCTTCAATCTGCCTTGAATATTCATCCAATGCCATCCGGTTTCGCTCGATAATTTGTGAAAGTTCAGCCCTTGCATGCCGTTTTTCGTCAATCACTAAGGTGCTGCTTTTAATGGCAGATTCAAATTCACCCGCTTCCTCTCGAAGTTCACTGATGCGTATCCTGAGCCGGTCAATTTCATCTCCGACAGCTGCTCCGAATCCTTTTAAGTTTTTCTTGAAAAATCCACCTGTCATTGCACCAGAACGTTCAAGGAGTTCACCATCGAGAGTGACCATGCGGTGCTGACCGATCATTTTTCGTGCGCGGTCAAGGGAGTTTACCACCAGAGTCCCGCCAAAAACAACACCAAATGCGTCGCGATATCGTGGATCGAAGATGAGTAAATTTACTGCATAGTTAATGATCCCCTCATCCCTGATTGCAGGGTATTCCTGTTTCTTCAGGCGGGTCAGTGGAAGGAATGTGACCCGACCAAGTTTCTCTTCTTTTAAGTACCGGATCGCCTGTGAGGCAACGGAATCGTTTTCAACCACCACGTAATGGAGTTTTCCCCCGGCTGCCACATTCAATGCAGTCGCATATTCCGGCGGGGTCTGGCCGAGTTGCATGATAGTCCCGATGACCCCGTCCATGGCAAGGACCGTCTTCAGGACGCTGCCCCCTGCTTCCCCCCGCGCCTGTGCCTGGGCTTCAAGCCTTACGACTTCCTTTTCAAGGGCCTGGAGCTCCTCCCTTGTATCTTCAAGCATCTTCCGCTTTGAGAAGGAACCGCTCTCGATGGCTGACAACTCCCGCGTAAGTTTCCCCTGCCCTTCTTCAGCCTTTGCTGATTCAGCTGCCAAAGACTCCTTTAATCCCCCTTTTTCCGCAATATTTGTTTCTATTGCCTTAATCCGTCCTGTGTGCCTTTCTTTCTCTGTCGACCTCATCCTGCTTTTTTCAATATGCAGGTCCTGCTGGTGAATGATATCTGACCGTGCCCCCCGTTTCTCTTCAATCGTTTTCATCAGGGAGAACAACTGGTCACGCGACCCCTCTGCCTCTTTACTCTCATTTTTAATGGCAGTTTCGGTCTTTTCCAATTTTGCGCGTGCCGTCGCCGCCTCCATGGCAAGATTGGTCCGGTCAATATTCTGGTTCCGGATCCCGTCATTGCATTCCACTATCCGTGTCTCAGCCCTCTTGGTGTCCAGGTAATTGCGGGTAATGGCTTCGAGGTTAACTTCCTTGTCCCGCTGGAGCCGGATAATTGTCTGTTCAGCTACTTTTATCGAGCCTTTCAGTTCCTCAAGCGAGGATAACAGTTTCAGGTAATCTGCACCGCTCTTCAGGTTGATCTGCTCATCTATCTCCTTTAAGTCCGTCCGCAGATAGGCGAGTTCATTTTCCTCGATGCTCCTGTCTGACTGAATTCGCTGGATCCCGACATTCTGATCCCCGATCAGGCCGGAAAGCGCCAGAAGCTCTTTTTCACGTTCACGGATGGTCGCGGCAAGCCGGGCGTTCTCGAAAAAACTTAGTTTATTCTGCCATTCCTGGTACTTCAGTGCCTGCTCACGTTCCTGCTTCAGCTCGACAAGGCGCTTGTTCAGCTCAAGGAGAAGCATCTCCTCACGCTCAATCCGCTCCCTGACAACCTCAAGTTCTCCGAGTGCCTGGTCCCTTTTCGAATCAAACTCGGCCACTCCGGCAATCTCGTCGATAATTTTCCTCCTCTCGTAGTCACTCATTTCAATGATACGGGTGATATCCCCCTGCATGACAACATTGTAACCGTGAGGTTTAATGCCACATTTTGCAAGGATTTCAATGATATCCGTCTGTTTACAGAGCCGGTCATTCAGGTAATTATAACTGTAATATCCATTTCCGGTCCGTTTAATCCTTCGACGGATTTTTGTGCCATCGGAAAAAGTGAGAGAGACCTCGGCGGTATTTTTCCCGGAGTTCAGGTTGATCAGGTCAGTAAGTTTCTCTGCGCGAAGGTTTCTTGAGCTGGAAAGTGCAAGGACAAAGAGGATACTATCGATTATATTGCTTTTCCCGGACCCGTTCGGACCCGAGATTACGGTAAATCCTTCAAAAAATGGGATCTTTGTCTTTTTGAAAAATGATTTGAAATTATCTATCTCGAGCTCACTGATATACAAAGACGGGGCTCCTGCCTATTTCTTTGACGATTCCTTGTCATCGTCCTCTGCAACGATAAGACTGCTTTTTTTAGGTTCCGACGAGGACCCATTCTTTTTACGGCTGGCAAATCCTGCTGATGCGACAATATAATGGTTGTCCCCGCGCCGTTCCTCCATCTTCATCGTGCCATCGGGCTGCATGATCATATCCATGTGTTTCTCTTCCACGGCAGGCGCTGCCGCCCGTTCAGGAGTTGTTCCTTTTTTCTGCATTACAACAGTCCCTGATGTTGTTTCAGCCTGAACTGTCGGTTTCATCATTTTGAGCTCCTGTCTCCGTTCTTCTGAAAATTTATTCAGCCTCATGGCAATTGACTTGAGATCAAGGAGTTCTTCTGTGAGCCCTTTGACTAGCGCTTCCACTTCCTTCATTTTGCGTTCAAGAGCCACGACACGTTCTTCGGTGGTCATTACCGGGATATCAGGATTTTTTATAATTTCAGCCATTAGTTTTCCCCCTCTCGAGTCTTGGTAAGTCATTCCCAATGATATCACCATTTATTTCGCATCATTGAGACCCTTAAAGATAAACATGAGCCTGATTACGTATAATAATTATGCTACGCCGTATCGCATAAAAACGACCATTGTAAGACCCTGTTACAAGTCGTTTATAAGCTGACACCACATTTCGGATATAGTTCTTACAAGGTACCGCAGGTTTGGCATATTAGAGTACCCGAATAGTATAATTCCAAAACAGCTTCACTTTGAGAATTGGCACTATCAGAATTTTGTGCCCTCGTAATTCCAGAGTAGTGGACAACTCCTCAATTCGCCTGCTTTCTGGTATGAAGGTAATACCCGGGCACCCATAACATATACACCATTCCGCCGCGTTAAAAATGTTAACGGCATAAATTCCGGGAAATTCGGCGCATATCACCCATGGAGAAGAAAAGGTATTACCATATCAGGACGACTTTTTTATATATGTCACATCTGTCTGCGACTGATCGTGAAATAGCCGATATAATAGAGAAAGAACGTCTTCGCCAGCTGAACGGGCTGGAACTGATAGCATCCGAGAATCTTGTCAGCAAGGCGGTACTGGAAGCGATGGGGTCGATAATGACCAACAAGTATGCTGAAGGTTACCCCGGAAAGAGGTATTACGGAGGTTGTGAATTTCATGATATGGCGGAAAACCTCGCCCGCGACCGCTTGAAAACCCTTTTCGGCGCACAACATGCAAACGTCCAGCCGCATTCCGGGACCCAGGCGAACATGGCTGTGTATTTTGCATTCATGAAACTTGGCGAGACCCTGATGAGTATGAAGCTTTCACAGGGGGGACACCTTTCTCATGGGTCACCGGTGAGTTTTACAGGCCAGTTTTATAAAGTAGCCCAGTATGGCGTTGATCCAGAGACCGAAGTTATTGATTACGGTGTTGTTGAGGAGCTTGCAAGGAAGGAGAGGCCAAAAATCCTCGTCTGTGGAGCATCGGCATATCCACGCACCATAGACTTCAAGGCTTTCCAGGAGATAGCTGACGGCGTGGGTGCCTATTGTATGGCTGATATCGCGCATATTGCCGGGCTTTGTGCAACGGGGGTCCACCCGAACTCGGTAGGCGTGGTCAATTTTACGACGACAACAACCCATAAAACACTTCGCGGACCCCGTGGCGGGGCAATAATGTGCAATACCGAATACGCGCAGGCAATCGATAAGGCAATATTCCCAGGAATGCAGGGGGGTCCGCTGATGCATACAATTACTGCGAAAGCCGTATGTTTCCATGAAGCGCTCAGGCCTTCCTTTACAGACTACAGCAGGCAGATTGTGAAAAATGCAAAAGCCATGGCAGATACCCTGATCGGACACGACCTCAGGCTCGTATCAGGTGGGACTGATAACCACCTCATCCTCCTCGACCTCACCGCACAGGGGATCACCGGTCTTGAAGCCGAAATCGCACTTGGCAAGGCAGGTATTACAGTCAACAAGAATACGATACCCAATGAAAACCGGAGCCCGTTTGTAACGAGCGGTCTTCGGATCGGTACACCGGCAGTAACGAGCCGTGGTATGAAAGAAGAGCAGATGCACCAGATCGGTGACTACATCGCGTCGATCCTTAAAGATATCAGTAACACTGCGCAGATCGCCCGGATTGAAAAAGAAGTCATCGCAATGGCAGGCAAATACCCGCTTTACCCTGAATAACATGATCATCGACGGCAGGTTGGTTGCACAGAAAAGGCTGGACCTGGTACTAAAACAGGTAGAAAGTTCAGGGTGCCAGCCCTGTCTTGCAACTGTCCTTGTGGGGGAGGACCCCGGCTCAAAGATGTATGTGCGGATGAAGCATGAGGCCTGTGAAAAGGTACATATTGTTTCAGTGAAGGCTGACCTGCCTGCAACCGCTGCCACCGGGGAGGTCATCACGAAAATCATGGAGTTGAATCAGGATCCATCGATCGATGGTATCCTCGTTCAGCTCCCCCTGCCTCCACAGGTGGATGCCAGCAGGGTTATCCAGGCTGTTTCCCCGGAGAAGGATGTGGACGGTTTCCATCCCTGCAATATCGGCCTCCTCTATGCAGGGACGCCAAGGTTCACTCCCTGCACCCCGAAGGGGATCATGACGCTCCTGGAGGAATATAATATCCCGGTCCGGGGCGAAAGGGCTTTGGTGGCAGGACGTAGTATCGATGTCGGACGGCCAATGGCCGCATTACTACTTCACCGTGATGCTACGATTACGATAGCCCATTCAAAGACCAGAGACCTGAAGGATGAGATGAGACGGGCTGATATCGTGGTCAGTGCTATCGGAAAACCCAGGTTTATCACTGCGGATATGGTTAAACCCGGGGCGGTGGTAATTGATGTCGGAATCAACTATCTTGACGGAACATTATGCGGGGATGTTGATTTTGACCGTGTCAAAGATGTGGCCGGAGCAATATCTCCAGTACCGGGAGGTGTGGGTCCGATGACGATTGCATCGCTCATGGAGAACACGTACATGGCAGCAATGGAACGTTCATGCACCAATGTACCGTAAACGGGCTGAAAATCGGTGGTGGTGCACCCGTCAGGACCATGGGGGTCATCAATTGCAGCCCGGAGTCCTTTTTCAAGGGATCATACCGTTCAGGGAAGGCGATAGGCCAGCGGGCCATGGAAATGGTTGCACAGGGTGCTGATATCATCGATGTCGGGGCACGAAGTACCTCCCCCGTTGCACCCCCGGTCAGTCCTTCCTGCGAGACAGAACGAATTGTTGACGCCCTCCAGGAACTGGAGGGGACGGGTGCCACAATCTCTGTTGATACGATGCGCCCCGTCGTGCTCCGGCAGTGCCTGAAATTCGATATACACGCTATTAACGATATTAATGGCCTTACTGACCCGGAATATGCAAAAATGGCCGCAGATTCCGGGCTCCCCTGTTTTCTTATGGCCTCCACGGCCACACCTGGTGACTCAACAGACCTGGCAGGTACCTTCAATGCATTGCAGCTCGTCACATCGCGGTGCAAATCCCTTTCAATCAGGGAATATGTCCTTGACCCGGGCATTGGTTTATGGAACCCCGGCCGTAA
This sequence comes from uncultured Methanomicrobiales archaeon, assembly GCA_903828975.1. GTDB lineage: Archaea > Halobacteriota > Methanomicrobia > Methanomicrobiales > Methanospirillaceae > CAIKOD01. The sequence goes on from CAIKOD010000169.1 coordinate 8,856, forward strand.
CGTAGCCCTCGACTGGGAGCTCTGCAGGCAGTTCCATAAATTTAAAAAATTCAACCACCCCCTGCTTGTTGCTATATCCCGTAAGACCTTTATCGGGGACCTTCTATTCCGGACTCTTCCCGAAGAGCGACTCGCAGGTAGCCTGGCCCTGACAGCTCTCCTTCTTTCGAAAGGCGCAGCTATTGTCCGGTGTCATGATGTAACAGAAACACGGGATGCAATTAGCGTATATGAAACAATGGAGAAAACCGGATGAATGCTGAATTTCAGGTCAGGGGAGTTTCCACCGGGATCATCAGTCCCGGTGACGATATCGTTTCAGTCCTCACTCAGGCATTATCGCGCACGAATGATGAGATTCTCGAGGGGGATATTATTGTTATTGCCGAATCAGCGCTCGCAACCGCTGAAGGTCGCCTGATAAACCTCGGGGAAGTCGCCCCATCCAGGGAGGCCATAACACTTGCAGATAAATTCGGCTTGGACCCACGGGAAGTTGAGGTCATTATCCAGGAAAGCGACAGTATTGTCGGGGGAATTACAGGGTTCCTGCTCTGCATGAAAAACGGGACTCTGCTCCCCAATGCAGGAGTGGATGCATCAAATGCACCCCCGGGGTATCTTGTGCCCCTCCCTCGTGACCCGGATGCAAGTGCCGACCGTATAAGGAAGGAGATCCTTGCCCGGTGCGGGATAAACACAGGGGTGATTGTGGCAGACAGCAGGACTCATGCAATGAGGGTCGGTTGTAGCGGTGTCGCAATCGGGTGTGCCGGGATGCCATCCGTGATAGACGATCGGGGAAGATCTGACCTTTTTGGACGGAAACTGCTTGTGACCAAAAGGGCACTGGCAGATAATATCGCAACGGCAGCCGAGCTGGTGATGGGCGAGGCAGATGAATGTATACCTATTGCAATCATTCGTGGCCTTGGACTTCCCATGACCGATGAGGTTGGAATCGACGCGATTGCAGCAGAAGAGTGCCTGTTTATGGGCACATTGCTGAATATCAGTAAGAAAAGGAAGGAATGACCCGGGATTCGGCCGTGCCATCACGGTAACCGGGTAAATACCTTCAGGAGACCGGCACATCATATTAACCGTCTTTTTCTTCCCCTTTTGCAATTGACCGGCCGGGTCAGCAATTGTTTACACTGAATTTTTGAGGAAACTGATAATTTCACTGATATCAGGAATACTATGGACAGGATATACCTTGATAAATAACACGTTCTGGTGTTCATCCACAATGATATTAGCCCGCTCTGAAAACCCATTGGTAACCCTGAAGATCCCGTACATCCTTGCTACGTTCCCATGAGGCCAGAAATCGCAAAGCAGCCTTGTATTCTTAATACCAAGAGATTCGGCCCATGCCCTTTTACAAGGGACCGAATCGACACTGATCCCTATCGCAAGCGTACCGAGAGATTCCAACGCATCACGGTTTTTTTCAAGCGAGTCCATCTGTCCAGCACAGAATGCTGTCCACGCAAGGGGGTGGAATGAAAGAAGGGTCTTGTTCCCTGAATTTTCAAGAAGATCAAACGTTTTGTCATTCTGGTCCTTAAGAGAAAAATTCTTCCCGATATCCCCGGGTCGTACCATGGGTGGCTGCTCTGTTGTATCCGTCATAATAAGTTCCTCCCTTTGATCAGATAAGAGACCTTTCATCCGGTGTATGCCGGAAAAGATGTATGGAATCGTGTTCCAACCATCCAGTATATGGAAAATTCGCTGATTTTTGAGCTATTCGAAGGACTGCCGAGACAGGGGCCGGGAGCTGATGCATGTACTGAAAAAATGTTTTCCCTGCTGCCTGATGTCCCGGCAGCACCAAAAATACTCGACATTGGCTGTGGTACCGGGGTGCAGACGCTCGCTCTGGCAACATTCGCCAGGGACGCGGTTATTACTGCCATTGATGTGTACCTGCCTTATCTGGACACACTTAAGAAAAATTCAGATGAAAGGGGCCTTGGCCAGCGGATCACCACGAAATGCACATCAATGGATGACCTCCCATTTGGCCCTGAATTTTTCGACATCATCTGGGCTGAAGGCTCTGTGTTCGTTATGGGGTTTTTTGAGGGAATCCGCTACTGGAAACAATTTTTAAAAACCGGTGGTTACCTCGCGTTATCTGAACTGGTATGGTTTACTGACAGGCCATCACCCGGTACCAGAGAATTTTTCGGGCAGCAATATCCCGCCATGACCACCGTCAGGGGTAACGAAGACAAGATTAACGCCGCTGGTTACACCCTCCTTTCATCATTTAATTTACCCGATTCTGCATGGTGGAGTAATTACTATGACCCGTTTGAAATACGACTCGCAGAATTTGAAAACATATACGCGGGTAATGATGAGGCCCGGGCATTGGTTGAGGTATCAAGGAAGGAAATCTCGTTATTCCGGGAGCATTCAGATGAATACGGGTACCGGTTTTTCCTTTTACAAAAATAATTCTGCAATTAACCGCCCGGCGTAGATACTTGTCCAGTGCTCCGGGAGACACCAACACGCCCTTTTTCTATCAATAGTGAGAAACCGCAGCTTCTCAAAAAATCAACCGCTTTGCCATGACCGTGGATCATCAGTTCCACGAGGTCTTCCCGTTCATCAACGTCGGTATGGAGCCGGAAGGAGTCCACGATTTCACAGGAGAGCCCCGCCTTATCCGCGATTTCACGGTGTTTTAAGAAACTGGCCCCGTAATAATCGACATGGAAACGGGAACGGTCTTTGATAAATATCGCATTCGTCCCCCCACCCCTGCCCGGGCCAAGAGCCATGTCACATGTGGTGGATATCATCCGCCGGACAACACCTGGTGTAACCAGGGGTAAGTCGGCCATGATAATAAGCAACGGACCAGAAGAACTCCCGATAAGGCCGTTCAGTGCAGGGTTAAGTTCCTCTGCAGAGACGTTAACTTTCGCGTATGCACAGTGGAGAGGGACCGTTGAGAGAATAAATGGGTCGCACCCGGCTCCCTTAAGAGATAGTATAACATCAGTCAGCATCGCTTCTGCGAATAATTCACGTTCTGCAGCTGACAACACGGACGAGAGACGGCTCTTCGGGTTCACCGGTTTGAAAGGGACCACGGCCTCAATGGACATTTTATACGAATAGCACTACGGACATCAAAAATCCATCGTTTTAACGCGGATCGATCAATAAATTACCAAATAAATCACATCATATGTAACAACCAGATGAACCCGGTACCATGAACAGGAACGTAATAACCTTCTCAAAAAATGTCTTTCTGCCACTTACCACCGTCTGCCGCAACCGGTGTGAGTATTGTTGTTTCCGGACACCGGTAACAGAACACTGTATTATGCAACCGGGTGAGGCAGAATACACCTTGGCCCGTGGTGCAGCGAAAGGTTGCACGGAAGCGCTTTTTACCTTTGGTGAACGCCCCGAAGAAGAGCAGGGTTTCAAAGCCCTGATCAGCAGGATTGGGTACGACAGCATCCTCCAGTACTGCCACGCACTCTGTGAACAAAGCATCGCAACCGGTCTCCTGCCCCATACGAATGCCGGGATTATGACTGCTGAAGAACTGGAATACCTAAAACCCGTGAATGCCAGCATGGGCCTTATGCTTGAGACAACGGCAGAGCTACCTGCACATCGTAATTCACCGGGAAAAGTCCCGGAAGTCCGGATTGAAATGATTGAAAATGCAGGCACGTTGAAGATCCCATTCACCACAGGTCTCCTTCTTGGTATTGGTGAGACGATGCAGGATCGTGAGGAATCACTGACGGTAATCCGCAACCTTCACAAACGGTATGGCCATATCCAGGAAGTGATCATTCAGAATTTCTGCCCGAAACCCGGGACTCCGATGGGCAACAGGCGGGGAATCAGTTTTGATGAGATGTGCACGGTGATCCGGACCGCGCGTGACCTCCTTCCTGAAGACGTGGCCATTCAGGTTGCGCCTAACCTCGCCGATGCAGCATCCCTGATCCCCTGTGGGGTAAATGACCTGGGGGGGATATCCCCGCTGACAATCGATTATGTGAACCCCGAGCATCCATGGCCAGGGGAAGACGCACTCAGGCGCTCTGCATGGGATTATCTCCTCGCGGAACGCCTCTGTATCTATCCTCAGTTTATTGAGAGAGGCTGGTTTTCAAATGAATTAGAACCTCTTATTAAGCGCCTTGTCAAACATTTACCGGTACAGGAGACCTCTTCATGAAACAACTTGATTTGTTGTATTCCGGGAAAGCAAAGTCCGTGTACCGGACTGAAAATCCAGGAGAACTGGTAATAAAATTCAGGGACGACATTACGGCTTTCGATGGCCAGAAAAAGGATACGCTGGCTGAAAAGGGAAGTCTTAATGCCGGCGTTTCAACATTTTTTTTCGGGCTCCTTGAGAAAAATGGTATTAAAACACACCTTATCCGGAAAATTGATGATACTACCATGCTTGCCCGTAACCTGACAATGATACCCCTTGAGGTGATCGTCCGGAATATTGCCGCTGGCTCGATGGTGAAGAATTTCCCGATCGTGAAGGGGACCCCGCTTGATCCCCCGGTAATTGTCATCGATTTCAAAGATGACACACGTCATGACCCGATGCTGAATGACGACCTGGTCTTCGCGCTGAAACTTGCAACACCTGAAGAACTCAGGGAACTGAAACAGATTGCATTGCAGGTAAACCGTGTGCTCCGGGACTACCTGGCAGAGCGGGGAATCGACCTTGTGGATTTCAAGCTTGAGTTTGGGAAAAAAGACGGGCACCTCTTTGTGGGAGATGAGATCAGCATGGACTCGATGCGACTCTGGGATAAAAAAACCGGGGAGTCCCTGGACAAGGATGTCTACAGGACCGGGCAGGGGGATGTCATCACCAGTTATCACCATGTGGCTGCACGGATTATTACGTAAGAATAATTCCCATAACTTTCGAAGTCTGAAAAGATAGCTGTAAACGAATGGCTGCGCCAGCCCCTATAACCTCCGGGCCGGTTTGTAACCGGAAACACTGGCTCAGACAGCGTAATAGAAGACCCCTGGTCCAGCACGTTTAACAAAATATTCAATGAAAGACCAGGTCAACGGTTATATGAATAAGAGCGATAATAAACAGAACCTGCATATATTCCCAAGGTAAGACAGGACAATAAGTGATACAAAGGGTAATTCAGGCATTATATACAAAGGAGGTCCAGGAATGATGACAGACAATGAAGAGGAGAAAGAAATTCTTGCATGGGCAGCGGGATATGCTAAAAAACATGGTTACAGACTGAATCCTGAAGAAAAACGGCTTGAAAGCGTAATTAGGGGCCTTGCAAAAAATAAACAACGCTTTGGTGCACAGTATTGCCCATGCCGGATAAGGAGCGGTGATATGGAAAATGACAAGAATATTGTATGCCCCTGCATCTATCATGACCAGGAAATAAAAGAACAGGGCTCCTGCCATTGCAATTTATTTTTCAGCGAAGAAAAACCAGGATAAAAATGATATGAATATGGATCTTAATTGCTTCAGCTGAACTTGGAGGAGAGGATATGGTAGAGGGCATAAAATCCTACCAGCATCGCCGCACTATACCCGAATACCGCAAGTATCCAGACAAAGTTAGGCAACTGGATATTTGAAGATAATAAGACCAGCGAGGACCCGATTACGACAGCGGCAGTAATAATCCCTACAAGGAGTTTATCGCTGGTCCTCTCCAGTGACTGCTGGAGTTTCAGGATATCTGTCTCGACAATTTCAACCCTGACCGTACCGGTTGCAAGTTTCTTGAGGGTCCTGTTGACATTCCGTGGCAGGTCAAACATACCGTCTGTCGCTTCCATCAGGGACCGTGTTGCCTGCCGGATGAGGTGATCGGGCAGGTGCATCCTGTCAGAGATCTGTTCAAGGAATGGGTGAGCACGTTTCTCAAAACTGAAACCTGGATCGAGTTTTATCCCGATATCAAGGATCATGATGATTACTTTCAGCATCAGCATAAGACTGATCGGTACCCGGAGCTGGTAACGTCTGAGAACCTCAGTCAGGTCATTGACAATCGCTGAGAAATTATTATTTCCGGGCGTGAATCCCTCGGCATCAAGAAGGGCAACATACATTTCATCCCGGATAGCTTCCCGGTCTTCTTCTCTGATAGCTACTCCCAGTTTCTCAAATGCTGAAAGGAGGATATCAACATCGTTATGGATAATCCCATGGAGCAGCCTGACAAAGATAAATCGTTTTTCCGGCCGAAGGATTCCCACAACCCCGAAATCAAGAAAGGCAAGGTCTCCTTTCGCCGTAACCATCAGGTTCCCGGGATGAGGGTCGCCATGGAAAAACCCATCTTCAAAGATTTGTTTGAGATAGGAGTCGAATCCGACATCGGCGATGGTAACCGGATCGATGCCCATTTTTCGGATCTCATCAACATTCGTGACTTTGACCCCTTCAATAAATTCCATGGTGAGCATACGACGGCTGCTGCAGTTCCAGTAGATCTTTGGAAACCGTACTCCTTCAATACCTTCGAAATTTTTCCTGAAACGGTCTGCATTCTTTCCGTCCTTTACAAAATCAAGTTCTTTTCGTACCTGGCCCGCGAAGTCCTGCACTATCCCTGTCGGATTATAGATACGTGACTCAGGTACTGCTCTCTCAAGCCTTGCCGCAAGAGATTCGAGAATCGTGATATCAGTCTCAATAATATCTTCGATACCTGGTCTCTGAATTTTTACGGCAACAACAGTCCCATCCCTGAGGCGCGCCCGATGGACCTGTGCAATGGATGCAGACGCAATGGGTTCCTCCTCGATCTCGAGAAACAGCTCCTTGTAACCAGGGCATGACTCCCTGATAACGGGGAGAATCTGGCTGAACGGGAGCGGATTATTGTGGTCCTGGAGCTTTTCAAGCTCCTCGATAAGGGGCTCGGGCAGGAGCTCCTGCCGGGTGCTCATAATCTGTCCCAGCTTAACGAATGTTGGCCCGAGTTCCTCTATTGCAAGGCGGATCCTGACATAGACAGAAAGCTGTTCATCGGGGGCACCGCCCCTGATACGGAACCGCCGGACACCTGGGAACAGGTCTTCAAGGAAAGCACCGAATCCGTATTTAACAAGTACATCCGCGATCTGACCATAACGCCTGAACCGTGTGACCATTGAACTGTCCTATTCCTGTGTTCAATTCACCTGATAAACAGAAAAAAGGTTTGATACATCAGCCCGGTGGGTAACAGGAATTATCCCGGGTTCACTTGTGGCAGAAATAGGCAATTATCCCCTCATCCGTCACACTATCAATTCTCACAAACCCTACCCGTTCAAACTGCACTACCTTGTCCTGCATGGTTCTGACAGTGTTCTCGCAAAGGCCCTGTATATCCCCATCCGGTGAATGGAGTGTGCACCGGGTAGCACCTTCGGCTGGAAGCCACTGGACAATTGGGGCTTTTTGTGCACGGGCATCAGATAGTGCTTCCCCGGCATAGGTTAGAAGGGGGCTTCCGGATGACCAGTCGACAGTTACGTTAAAGAGGTCTTTCAGCCGGATCATTTTAACATCATTTTGGAATTCCTGGCCTGGAAGAACGACATCCTCTTCAAATTTTAACGTACGATACCCTTTCTTCCCGTCCCCGGGATGGAGGAGCGCATGGGCTTCCCTTGCAGTCGCACCAGCGATTGCGAATGGTACCGGATCGGGCACAAAAAAGAAACGGTCAGCCACCGGATCTATGATATCACGGTTTTTCGCGAAGAGATTATCCCACGAGAATGATATGTCGGTCTCCCCGATCCCGATATCGAGGACTACCTGCCGTACGGCTTCGTGCTGTATCCCCCGCCTGGCAAGGGCGCGAAGTGTCCCGAGCCTGATATCTTCCCATCCCGAATACATACCCGACCTGATACCCTCACGCATCTGGGAGGTAGAGAGGACAACTCCCTCGATTCCCATCCTTCCGTAGTGGCGATAGACAGGTTCATTCCAGCCGAAGTACTCGTAAATAAATTTCTGGCGGCGGGTGTTCGCAATATGGTCTTTACCCCGGATTACATGGGTAACCCCCATCAGGTGGTCGTCAACAGCCACCGTGAAGTTCATCAGGGGATACACATGTGCCTCAATTCTTGGATGCATCGGCTCATTCAGGATACGAAATGCAGGGAAATCACGCATTGCAGGGTCAGGGTGGTCAAGTGATGTCCGTACCCTCAATGATGCCTCACCTTCATAGAACGCGCCATCCAGCATCTTCTGCCAGAGTTCAAGGTTCTCCTCAATCGTATGGCCCCGGCAGGGACATGGTGTTTTTGCCTGCTTTAAAACACGGAACTGCTCATTCTCGCAAGTACATACGTACGCACCGCCAAGTCCTATCAGGTCCCCGCCAATCTTGTAATACTGGTCAAACCGGTCACTCTGATAGAAGATATCGGTGATCCTGAGGCCCATCCATCCGATATCTTCCTGGACCATCCGGTACGCATCCGGGTCTACCCTTTTCGGGTCTGTGTCCTCGATTCTAAGGATATACCTGCCACCGTAACGCTCGACATACGCATCATTCAGAACTGCTGCCCGCGCATGCCCGAGGTGGAGAGGTCCGCTGGGGTTGGGCGCAAACCTCATTACCACGCCATTTTCTGCCCTTTCAAGGTTGGGGAGCTCGTGGGTGTGGATTTTTGGTGCATTCATCTCCTCGATCAGTTCGGGAGCCAGGTCGACCAGTTTTTTTCTGCGTTCATCGGGGCTGAGTTGTTCAACCTCTGCAAGCACTTCCTTTGCAAGCAGGGCAATTTCCTGCGCCCGTGATCGGAACCCGGGATACTTACCCATAACCATCCCGATAACCGTTCCACTTTTCGGGAGACTGTTATGCTTGACTGCATTCTGAAGTGCGAAAATAAAAAGAGCGTTTTTTGGGTCTGGTTCCATTTCAGTACCCTCTGGTCACAAAATAATCCCCGATATCTATCAGGAGCCGTTTTGCCTCGGAATCCGGCAGTATTGAAACAATTTCTTTTCCTTTCTGAACAAGTTCCAGTGCTGTATCTCTCACTTCCCTTATTACCCCGAGGGAATCAAGCCTTTCAATGAGGTCATCTATCTCTTTATCGGTCAGTTCGCGTTTATATTCAGAAAGATCGAGGCCCTTTTCTTTTGCTTTAAGGGTAATAAGTGTCTGTTTGCCTTCCCGGATATCAGATGCCCTGTCCTTCCCGCTCTTTTCAGGACTGGTCATGATATCGATCAGGTCATCCTGGATCTGAAATGCCATACCGGTATAAAGCCCGTAATGATAGAGCGCATGGGTCTTGACCGCATTCCCGCCAGCGAGGATACTCCCAATCCCGGCCGATGCTGCATACAGTGCACCGGTCTTTTTGGAGACCATCTCAAGATACTCCCCAACCGTTACATCGTTGCGTTTCTCAAACGACATGTCCATGTGCTGACCATTACATATCTCGACACAGGCTGCTGCAAGCATCGAGATCGCCCGAACTTTGGCATTGTCTGATGCATCTGAGATACCAATAAACTCGAATGCCCGTGCATAGAGCACATCCCCTGCAAGAATAGCTGTAGGTTCATCCCACTTGGTGTGGACCGTCGGGACTCCCCGGCGGAACGCATCGCCATCCATGATATCATCATGGATCAGGGTGAAACTGTGGGTAAGTTCAAGCGCCAGTGCCGCGGGCATTACCTCATCCGAGCTTCCTCGTTTCACTGCATCAGCAGCGAGCATCACAACGGCAGGGCGCAGGCGTTTCCCGCCGGCCAGCAGGAGATGGGCACTCGCTTTCCCTAACTCCAAAAACTCATCACCAAAAAAACGGTCGATCATCCTGTCGACCTGTTTCTGTGTTGAATCCAGATACTCCATCAGATCCATGATTATCTCCAGTAATTTTTTAGTTTATTTTCAGCCTGTGCCCGTTTGACATGATGTGTACATCATTGTGGAGGGTATAACCGATTTCGGATGCAAATTCTGCATAGGCAGAGGTCATCCGGATATTTCCGTGTGCCGGAATAATATGCTGCGGATTTAACAGGTGGATGAATTCATAATGGTCCTCACGGTACGAATGACCACTGACATGGAGATCTTCGAATACTCTCACCCCGGTCATCCCGAGATGAGCCTCCACCATGTAGCGCTGGCCCCGGTTCATAGGATTTGGTATGACTTTTGCTGAGAAGAGGACTTTATCTCCTTTATCAAGTTTGTACGGGGTATCACCGAGCACCAGACGCGTGAGAATAGACCCGGGTTCACCCTGGTGACCGGTGATAATGGGGAGGAAATTTTCCTTTCCGGACTTCATCATCCGCCTCATCATACGGTCGACAGTCCTCCGGTTCCCGAACATGCTTACTGTATCAGGGAATGCCACGAGTTTCATCTGCTCGGCAGTAGAGCTGTAACGCTCCATCGATCGCCCAAGGAGAACCGGTTTCCTCCCGATCTCATGGGCACATTCTGCAATTGTCTTAACCCGGGCAATATGCGAGGAGAAGGTAGAGACAAGGAGGGCATTTTTATCGTCCTCGTAACTTGTAATGGTGTCCCGTACAAGGTCCCTTGCAATCCGCTCACTTGGCGCACGTCCTTTATTCTCAACATAGGTACTCTCCACGATCAGTGCAATGACACCTTCTTTTCCAATCTGGGCGAGGCGGGCAAAATCAGGAGGGTCGCCAATCACAGGGGTGCGGTCTAATTTGAAATCGCATGAATATACAATAGCCCCATGGGGTGTGTGAAGGACTGGTGTCACCGTATCAATAATACTGTGCTGCATCCGTACAAACTCAAGGACGAGGTTCTGTGAAAGTGTATATTTCTGACCTGCTTTCAACGCGAATAACTTGTTATTAACCCCGAATTTCTGCTCACCAGATATCTGCTGCCGGATTAATTCGGTAGTATAAGGGGTACTGATGATAGGGGCATTATAGCGGTGTGCTAGTTTTGGTATGGCCCCGATATGGTCGAGATGCCCGTGAGAACAGACAATTGCCTTGACGCTCCCCTCAACCGTATTCATCATTGTATCGTCGGGGATTGCCTTCATCTGAATCAGGTCCAGAGAATGCAGATTTTCCACCTCTGCATCCTCATGGATCATGACCTGGTCAAGCCGGAGACCCATATCGAAGATAACAATCTCTTTCCCGCAGCGGACGGCGGTCATATTCCTCCCGACCTCATCATATCCACCAACGGCAATAATTTCAATATCCATTATATTCCTCCATTATGCTGTCCACCATCTCCCGGGTTTTCCCGGTGATAATTGCATGTTTTGTCTTAAGATCCGCGACAGTACGAGACCCGGTCAGGAACATCGCTACCCTGAACTGTTGCTCAATCGTATCAATCACATCAAATAACGCTTTTTCGCCCGTTAAAGCCGGTTGTAACAGTGGCAATGCCATGCCACAGAGGTCCGCCCCGAGCGCAAGGGACTTGGCCATATCCAGACCACTTCTGATACCTCCAGTGGCAATAATGGGCCCTCCTGTCCGCGATACGTCGCACAGACTAACGACGGTGGGTATACCCCATTCAGTAAATTCCTGACCAAGGCTGATCAGTCGTTTATCTCTCTCGCTTGAGCTTTCCTCTGCCCTTATGCTCTCAATTGCAGCCCAGGACGTTCCACCCCAGCCGCCAATATCAATGGCCTTTGCTCCTGCGCCAAAGACTGCACCTGCAGTCTCTGCTGAAATTCCACTCCCGGTTTCTTTTATGATGACCGGATACTTAAAATCTTCACATAACGTCCTGAGCGCATCGAGGCACCCTGAAGCGTCATGGTCTCCCTCTGGCTGGATTGCCTCCTGTAGAAAGTTAACATGGATAGCAATGGCATCGGCCCGGATCATCGATACAGCACGGTCAGCCCATTCATTTCCATGATCGCGGAGCTGGACAATCCCGAGGTTCGCAACCATAAAGGCATTGGGAGCCTCATCCCTGGCAACTGAAAACGTTTCTTCCAGGTCCGGGTTCTCAAGGGCAGCCCTTTGTGAGCCCACACCAATCCCAAGACAGTACATATGGGCAGCTCTTGCGAGGCGCCTGTTAACTTCCAGGGTTTCAGGGTGCCCACCAGTCATCCCAGCAATGAACAGGGGGAATTTGCACTGGTGCCCGAGAAACCGGGTCCCGGTATCAATCCGGTCCATATTGCATTCAGGGAGGGCATTATGGACGAGCCTGACATCATCAAAACCAGTATAACCACGTTCTATTGACTTTTCAACGCAGATACGGAGATGGTCAAGTTTCCTCGACGATGTAAGTGATACAGGGTCAGACATTCCCATCCCCCCTCACTCTTGTGCCACCATGCGGTAGGGCGTCAAGAAAGTCGCCAATCCTTGAAACATGAAATATATCAGAAGGTATCCCCGCTTTGGCAAGATAACAGAGCTCTTTCACCTTTCCACGCATACCCCCGGTAACATCAGTATGATTTGAATCCCCAAGTATCAGGGTACCAGCCATCGTTGACGTGATTTCATTGAGAACACACCCATCACTGAACACACCAGGCACATCCGTGGCAAGTCCAATCCGCTGCATACCAAGAGATGTTGACAGGACCCTGACCAGCTGGTCACCAGATACCACACATGCACCCGACGTACAATCCATTACCATATCACCATGAAGAACCGGGACCATGCCAAGCCCGAGCATACATTCAAGCTGCCGGTAGTCGGATGAAATTAACCGGCCCTTATCCGCAATGCAGGCTGAAAGGGGCTGCACACCCACTGCTTCCACACCTGCGTTGCGTAACGCCCGGACTATAGAATCATTCAGTTTTCTTACCGCCATATGCGTAATAAAGATCCCTTCACGATTTTCTGCCGAAACACCGGAATTTACATGATAACGACTCGCTTCCGGGTGGCCGCATGAACCCGCACCATGCACTATCACGAGCGATATCCCTTTTCGCCTGGCTATTGTTTCCGCGATCCGTTCGATCTCATCATACCGGATGATACCATCAGCGGCCTTATCAGTGATTATACTACCACCCAGTTTCAGGAGGACCCGTTCAGACATCCTTCTCCTTTCTTGCTCCTTCAGTATCGATATTTGTAACAAAGGCACGTGCATCACATGCCTCAATCGCACTGGCAATACGGCTCTTCAGGTGCTTCGGGCATAAGGCAACCATACAACCCCCTCCACCGGCCCCGGTAATTTTAGCCCCGTATGCACCTGCCGCCCTTGCAGACAGCACAAGCCGTGACAATGCAGGATGGCCGACACCAAGGACATCGAGAAGTGAGTGGTTCATGTTCATCAGCCTCCCGAGCTGTACGGGATCGATTAGATGATGCATCGCACACATTGTTATGCCACCGATCGCATCAAGGACTGGATCACATATTTCCGGGTTTTTTTTCTTCAGATCAGCAACCATCTCGACCATTTTTGAAGTGCTGTGGGAGACCATGGAGTTCCCGATAACCATCTGGAAGCTTTCCGGTGGCAGACGTCGTCTCGACGCACCCATGATAAAAACCAAACCCCCGTAGGTGGACACCGTGGTATCCGTCAGGCTGGCCCTTCCTTTCTGAACTTTCTTTTCGATATTAAAAGCCATTTCTGCGATCTGCTCCCGGGAATGGTTTATATCGAATTCCTCATTGATTGCGGCAAGGGTTGCGACCGTGACTGCCGCTGAAGACCCGAGCCCCGATGAACTCGGTAGCTGGGAGTTGATGTACACGCTCCCCTTCACACCCATCTCATCAAAACAGCTGTCAATATAAGGGGATTTTGCCGGGTGAGGGGTCCTGCTTTTCCGTACCGTAACGAAGACACGGGGCTTGATTGCCATTGCGATAGCCGGTTTCCCATAAACCACTGCATGCTCGCCGAAAAGGAAAACCTTTCCAGGTGCACTCCATGTGACCATTATATCACCGCGAGGGCAGCATATCCCACAACAGCTGAGTTATCCCCCGTAATGTCCCCGCTCGTGGCATAATGGATTAACTCAGCTTTCCGGCCCCCGTGATCCTGGCAGGCCATGAACATTGCAGATATCGGCCCATAACCACACGCGGTGATGTTTCGTTCTCCGATACGCCGGTAAAATTCTGGAATGTCAAATTTATATAACGCCTCGATCGCATAGAGGTCATTTTTCCTTGCAACATCCGCATGCACGTAATGAGAGAAATCAGATGATGCGATAATTCTGACATCCCTGCCCGTGCGCGTGACCGCACTGGAAATCTGCTCCGACAAGACCTTTGCACTCCTGTAATCCTGCCGTCCCATCATAATAGGGGTTATCCTTGCCCTTGGAAACCTGTACTTGATAATCGGGAGCTGGACTTCAAGAGAGTGCTCATCCTGGTGTGAGATCTCATCCGTATCAATATTCAGGGCCTCACCTAGTTCGATATCATTGTCCACGATACCAAGTGGTGTCTCCCACGGTACCATGGATATGCATGTCTCAAAGCCGCGATGACTGGGGCCTATAAGAAGAAATGTACCTGAAAATCCAGGATTTATTGATGCATAGGACAGGGCAGCTACTCTCCCGGAATAAACATACCCGGCGTGAGGTACCACAACTCCCTTTGAATTACGGCCATTACCGGCACCAATAAAAAATTTTGCCAGCAGTTGTTCAAGGTGGTCCGGATCACTTGGGTAGAACATGCCTGATACAGCGCATGGACGCAACTTCATCGGACTAACCTCTCATACTGATGGTATATCTAGAACTCGGTCTCGAAATCTTCAGGAGTGAGTGAGGTAGTAATTCCACGGAGCCGGAGCATCTCTCGTGTGAGGAGATAATAAATCATACCAAGTGCTTTCCGACCCTTGTTGTTGGTCGGTATGACAAGGTCTACAAAACTTGTCATATTATTGGTATCACAGAGGGCAAGGATCGGTATCCCGCTCTGCACGGCTTCTTTCACTACCTGTGCATCACCAATCGGATCAGTGACGACGACCACTTCAGGTTCAATATAGTTGTGGAGATTCTGATTTGTCAGCATCCCGGGTATAAACCTTCCTGTCACTGCCATTCCACCGATTGTCTCTGCAAATTTCTTTGCAGGGTATTGTCCGTACTGGCGGGAAGTCACGACAAGGATATTTGGTGCATCAAACTGGTTCAGGAACTTGGCTGCAGTCTTGATCCGCCCATCTGTCTCCCTGATATCGAGGATATAAAGTCCGTCTCCTCTGACCCGGTAGATAAATTTCTTCATGTCCTTGCTTTTCTGCTGTGTCCCGATGTGAATCCCTGCAGCGAGGTATTCTTCAACTGGGACGAGCGGCTCTTTTAATTCAATTTCCATCTCTGTTTCTGTCATTCTAGCATCTCCTCAATTCGAAGAAGTTCATTCAGCTTCGCAATCCTCTCGCCACCCACAATTCCTGTTTTAAGAAAAATACAGTTAAATGCCGTTGCAAGGTGCGAAATTGC
>CAIKOD010000170.1 GCA_903828975.1 uncultured Methanomicrobiales archaeon
CGGTCATCACTGATGAGAAAGGGAACATCGTGTACGTCCACGGAGACACCGGGAAGTACCTGCAGCCGGCACAGGGGCTGATAAGCACCAATGTCATCGATATGGCCCGGGAAGGCCTCCAGCTCGACCTCCGGACCGCCATTATGACAGCAGCCCTGCAAAAGAAACCGGTTGTCGCAAAAGACCTGCCGGTAAGGACGAACGGCGGCATTCACGGGGTCGACCTGGCGGTACGGCCGCTTGCCGACACGGAAGCAACCGGGGAACTGCTGCTGATCAGTTTCCAGGATGCCGGGCAGCACCCGCAGGAGAAAAGCACCCGGGCGAAGCGTCCGGCTGCAAAAGGAGCTACAAAACGCTTTGAAGACATGGAGCAGGAACTCGCGTTTACAAAAGAGAACCTGCAGGCGACGATCGAGGAGATGCAGGCGGCCAACGAGGAACTCAAGTCCACGAACGAGGAACTCCAGTCTACGAATGAAGAGCTGCAGTCCACCAACGAAGAACTCGAGACGTCAAAAGAGGAGATGCAGTCGGTAAATGAAGAGATCGTGACCGTGAACTCAGAACTGCAGGCAAAGATTGAGCAGCTCACGGACATCCAGAACGACATGAAAAACCTCCTAGAGAATGTTAATCTAGGGACGATATTTCTAGACGACCGCCTTGCGATCAAGCGGTTCACCCGCGAGGCAACAAAGGTGTACCGGCTTGCCCCCTCGGATATGGGACGACCACTCGCCGATATCAGGTCAACTATCCCGGACGAGGACCTGGTCGCCGATGCACAGGGAGTCCTTGACACCCTCATCCCGCTGGAGAAACCGGTGCGGACGACCGGTAACGAATGGTATAATGTACGCATCATGCCGTACCGAACCTATGAGAACGTGATCGATGGCGTGGTGCTGACGTTCTCCGATATCACCGTACTAAAAACTGTCGAAACCGAGGCCCGGGTTTCCCGCGACTATGCACAGAGCATCGTGGACACGGTCAGGGAACCGTTGCTCGTCCTGAACGGCAGGTTTGAGGTGGTGTCTGCCAGCCGGGCGTTCTACCAGAAATTCCAGGTGACCCCGGAAGAGACACAGGGGCATGTGCTGTACGAGCTCGGGAACAACCAGTGGGACATTCCCAGGCTCCACGAACTGCTGGAGAACGTGCTGCCGAAGAAGACGTCTTTTGAGAATTTCGAAGTCGGACACAATTTCCCCGTTATCGGGCAGAAGAAGATGTTGTTAAACGCCCGCCGGATCCCTGGCGAAGCAGGCAGCACGCAAATGATTCTCCTTGCAATTGAGGATATCACAGCGCCCGGCACCCCGGGTACAACACGCAAACCCGGCAGGAAGGGGGAATGAATGGCTGCGGGAAAGAGGAAAACTGAAGAGAATGACCCGGAGACTCTGGGAAATGAACGAACGCTTCGGGATGATGCAGAACAGCAGCTCGCCCGCTCCCCGAAGCGTTCTGCTGACCTGAAAGGGCAGACTCCGGAAGAACTTATCCACGAACTCGAGGTTCACCAGGTCGAGCTTGAGACCCAAGCTGAAGAACTCAGAAGAGCGCATATCGCACTTGAGGAGTCCCGGAACAAGTACCTTGACCTGTATGACTTTGCCCCGACTAGCTATCTCACGCTCACCGAAAAGGCGCTCATCGCAGAGGTGAACCTTGCTGGCGAAACTCTGCTGGGGGTTGAGCGGAGAAAACTGGTCAATGCACGGTTCAGGAGTTTCGTTGGTCAAAAAAATCTTGAACAATGGGACCGGTATTTTTTGACCTTGCTGGACCAGGGGGAAAAACAGATCTGTACCCTCACGCTTAAAAGGAGTAATGGCTCAATGTTCCCCGCCCGTATCGAAGGGATCCGGACTTGCGGCAGCGGTGGGGTGACCACGGTCCGTATTGCGTTCAGTGACATTTCCGATATCTGGGAGATTGAAGCGCTACGGGCGAGTGAGGAACGGTTCCATTCAATGTTCGAGCGGCATGATTCCGTCATGCTTCTGGTTGCACCTGATTCCGGGAAAATTATTGAGGCAAACCTTGCCGCATCACGGTTTTACGGCAGATCTCAAAAAGAACTCCGTTCAATCTCCATTGATGAGATCAACGTCATGTCCCCCGAAGAGATTGCTGCAGCGAGGATGAAAGCAGCGCGGGATCAGGAGAACTTTTTTACTTTCTTTCACCGGCTTGCAAGCGGCGAGATCCGTGCGGTAGAAGTGCATTCCTCTCCGATTGACATAGGAGGAAAGACCGTCCTCTTCTCTATTGTCAATGATATCACCGACCGCAGGCGGGCGGAGAAGGCACTCCAGCTCACGCTGTCCCGGCTGGAATCGGCCATGGACGCTGGCAATATCGCATGGTGGGAGATGGATTGCTCTACCGGAAACGTTTTGTTCAGCGAACGCAAGGCACAGATGCTGGGATACCCGGCGGAACAGTTCTCCCATTATACCGATTTTACCACGTTGCTCCATCCTGATGATTCCGAACCCACCATGCAGGCGATGCGGGACCATCTCTCCGGTCTCAAAAAACAGTACGACGTGGAGTACCGGATACGTACCCGGGATGGTGGGTACCGGTGGTTCCATGATATCGGAAGAATTTATGAGTATACTCCTGACGGTAAGCCAAACAAGGTAACCGGTCTTGTGATAGACATCTCCGAGCGCAAGAGGGCGGAAGAAGCGCAGGTAAAGACAACCCGGAAACTCAATGTCCTCTCAGACCTGACACGAAAAGATTTAACCAGCCAGATCTTTGTCCTTGACGGCTACCTGAACCTGGCAAAAAAACATGCAGACGATCAGGATCAGGTCATAAAGATGTTATTAAAAGGGGAACCCGCGCTCCGGTCAATCCACGAGATCATTGAGTATACGAAAGATTACCAGGAAATGGGCATAAAACCCGCAACCTGGCAGAACGTGAACCTGGCATTGTTGCTCGGGCTCTCCCATGTATCCATCGGAGAAATTCAGCACAGCCTTGAAACAGAAAACCTCGAGATCTTTGCCGACCCCCTGCTGGAAAAGGTCTGCCAGCGTCTCTTCGAGAACTCACTTGCGCATGGTGGCCATGTCACCCGGATCCGTGTCTGGCACACGAAGACCCCTGGTGGGATCACGATCCTCTTTGAAGACGATGGCATAGGAATTCCACAGGAGAAAAAAGAGCAGATCTTCCTGCGAGGTGACGACCCCACCCGTCTCTCGATGCGGAGTCTTATATTTGTCCGGGAAATTCTTGACATCACCGGAGCCCGTCCAACCAGCTGGGATAATTGTTGGACGGACCACCAGAGAACCCAATATCAATAATGGATGCAACCCCCAGATTCATACAATTACAGAAAACACCCGCGCATCCTGCCATTTTAATTCCAGGAGAGAGAAGAA
>CAIKOD010000171.1 GCA_903828975.1 uncultured Methanomicrobiales archaeon
CTCCAGGTACACCAGGTAGAACTGGAGTTGCAGAACGAAGAACTGATTCGTACCCGAAATACGGCAGAGGAGCTGCGCGATAAATATCTCGATCTCTACGACTTTGCCCCGGTGGGTTACTTTGTCCTGGATATTGCAGGGCATATCGAGGAGGTGAACCTTACCGGTGCGTTGCTCCTTGGCCAGGAACGACAAGCAATTATCAGGCAACGTTTCCATGCTTACCTGAAGCCGGGTAGTCTCAATATCTTTAATGAATTTTGCCGGGACCTTGTTGAAGCCGGTGAAAAAAAGAGATGCGAAGTTGAATTAAAGGGCCCTCAAGGAACTTTTATCTATGCACATATCGCAGGTTTACCTCTCCTGAACAAAATCCAGAAGGCCGACAGGATCTGGATGGTCCTTATTGATATCACTGAACGAAAAAAAGCAGAAGATAAGCTCGCAGAAAGCCAGTATTTCACTGATCGCATTCTTAAAATCACTCCGAATCTTATCTATATCTATGACCTGGAAGAGCACTGCAATGTGTACGCCAACCGGGATATACTCAGTTTCCTTGGATACTCCCCCCTAGAGATCCTGGATTTGGGGTCCGATTTATTCCGTAGCATCCTGCACCCAGATGACACGGACCTGATCTCCCGACACCAGGAGCAACTTGTCAGCTCAAAGGAGGATTATGTGCTTGAAGTCAATTTCCGGATGAGACATTCCGATGGGGGGTGGCGTTGGGTGCGAAGCCGGGATATCCCGTTTATGCGGGACTCAAATGGACAGGTGACGCAGGTACTCGGATCAGCTGATGATATCACAGCACGGAAAAAGGTGGAGGAGGCCCTCTGCAGGGCAAATCGCCAGATTAACCTGATGGGTGGCATTACCCGGCACGACATTCTTAACCGGGTCATCGGACTTCTAGAATACCTTGGAATGGCAAAGAAAAAATCCAATGACCCCTGCATGGATGAGATCTTTAACAACATGGAATCCGCGGCGAAAGCGATCGGGTCCCAGATAGAGTTCACAAGGATTTACCAGGATCTCGGTACTCACGAACCGCAGTGGCAGGAGTTGGACAAGATCCTGCCATTTTCCGATCTCCCGGGGACCGTCACACTGAATGCAGAAAAGCAAAAGGTCCTTGTATATGCGGATGTAATGCTTGAAAAGGTCTTTTTCAACCTGCTTGACAACTCTCTCCGTTTTGGTCAGCGGGTGACTGATATCCAGGTTTCGTTTCACCAGCAGAAGGAAGGCCTGACGATCCTGTGGGAGGATAATGGTGTCGGCATTCCGGGAAATGAAAAGGAAATAATCTTCAGACGAGGATTTGGGGAGAATACCGGGCTTGGTTTATTTCTTGCCCGGGAAATTCTTTTCCTGACGGGTATTACGATAAGAGAGACCGGTACTGAGGGCAAAGGGGCCCGGTTCGAGATAAGTGTGCCGAATGGGTCATACCGGTTTTTAGCTTAAAACCGGGAAGAATATACGGTTTTGTGGTGGTTACCGGGGAAAAGTACTAAAATATCAGTGGTAATTCAGGGCACTTCTGGCTGCGACGTGACTTTCTGATAGCACGTACAGCCTCGCGCATAACCTCGCGGTTATCCGGAAACATCAGAAATACCTTCGTATCATCAGGAAAACGTTGTTATCTCGCAGCTTTTAGTGGATCATGTCGTGCTCCTGAAAAAAATCCTTACCCCGCCTAAAAAATAGAATTTAACTTAAACATAAGTTAAACAAAATTAAGTAATAATGACAGAATTGCGTCACATATTA
>CAIKOD010000172.1 GCA_903828975.1 uncultured Methanomicrobiales archaeon
AAACAGTGAATATGTTGCTGTTGTGGTAGTGCTTGCAAGTATTGGGAATGCACCACGCATCAGGGAACTCCTTGAAATTGCAAAAGAGACAAAAGATGATGTATATAAATCTGACAGGGGTCAGAAATCAACAATGTTCGAGCAGGAGTCAATTGAACCGCTGTTTGAGTGAGGGCCGCATTATATGAGTACATTGAAGACAAGCCTTATTATCCTGATAATTCTTATTGCAGGAATTACCGCTGCATCTGCGTCGATAAGTGTAAAAAACATCGCAATCACCCCATCCGGGGATCTCGTTTCGGGCCAGACCCCGCCAAATCCTGTTAGTGCATCTTTTGTTATCGATTTTAATCCTACAGGAGGCGAAACGTTCCCCAGTGAGGAGACGCTGACGATGTCAACTGACCTTGAAAACGGGCAATGGTCATATATCACCTCCCTCGATGGCAATCCAAATCCGGCCGTTACAGCCAACGGGCGAAACTTAAATATCAACGGGTGGGTCCTCTCGTATCCTTCAAAAAGGGAATTGTCCATGCGTGTCACCCTGAACGGAGCAGTCCCCACGGTGACTGCTTCAGGTAATAAGACTATTATCAGGGTCGCTGAACTGAGTGGCAAGTCCGAAGCGCTATCCGGCAGCGAAGTGATTAAGGAACGTTACATAATAAATCCGGCGGATAAAAACAAGGCAATATCTGATGTAAAAACTGCACTCACAGCATTCCGGACATTAATTGATGAAGAGGCAGCGAAGGGAATTGAGACAACAGCAGCGATGGAGAAATATTCGGCTGCAAATGCTGCAATTCAGAATGCCGAGAAATCCACTTCATTTTCTTCAGCCCAGACCTACCTGACGAATGCGCAGGCACTGCTTAAAGACGGCCAGACGGCACTTGACAGGGCAACGGCTCAGCAGGTTATTAACGAGGCACAAACGCCAATTGACCAGACCGACGACCTCATTACCTACTTCAAAGTAAACCGGAGCATGGGAAAAGATCCGCGACTCGCGCCGATCATCCAGAAGCGGGACAGGGCTGCAGACCTGCTATCGGAAGCAAATGACCTCCTGCCGAAAAATGACTTCTCCGGTGCAAAGGATAAGGCGTTACAGTCTTCAGACATAGCAACAGAAAGTTACAATGCAGCCCTTGCATTAAGAAAGGACGTTGGCGAGGCAAACCCGCTGGATTCTGTAACGAAAGGGATTGGTGGAATTTTTGGATCCGCCGCCAGCGGACTGGGGGGTATCCTCATATATATCGCCATAATTGTAGTTATTGCGGTGGTCGTTGTAATTGGAATTATTCTCTATCGCCGCAGGCAATCTGATTGGGATGAGCTTGCGTAACTACCGGCCCTGGGTATCACCCTCTCCCTGCCCCACCCCCGATAAGATACTTATTGGCAGGGTTCAATTTGGGCATTGGAAGAAAATTTCAGAGATTTGGAGATTATTCCCTATCCCAACCGGGGTCGCCACAGCGGCGGGGCGGAGCCCCGGTAGCGTGACTGAATATTGGAATAATCTAATGTGCAAGATAGATTTGAGAGGGCTTCAACAAAGCCTGAATTCCAACTCTTAACAACACTTGGAAAAAGGAACCCGGCAATACCCGGATGCCCTGTCTGGAAAAAAGGCTAACCACGTGAACTGTTCAATACGTTGGTCAGATTGGAAAAGGGATTGGGAAATACCTGTGGAACCGGGGTTCCTTTCTGGATCCCGGCGCCGCTCGATAACGCGAAGTCCCAGCTACTGCCCCCGCTTACTGGTCCATTCATCATTACATCATCTGCTGTTGTCCCGATCCGGGTGAAAATATCGAGATTAATACTTCCCATCTGGCCATCACGTTTGAAATAATACTCCGGGATCCGGTTCATGTTATCAACGACTGAGAACCAGTAGGAGAGCTTGTAGGTCCGTTTATGGTAACCATTCAGTTCGGGATAACTCTCAAGGTCATGGGCGATGACCATATCAGGCAACTGCCGGTAGATCTCATCTGTATTGATGATCTCGCCATAGAACCGTATCTTATCCCAGCCATGTCCGCGATCGTACCATGGGAGCGGCCAGTAATCTTTCGATGCGATCATAACGATATCTGACGCATCGATAATGTTTACAATTGTCCGGACGTCCTCTGAGTTCTGTACCTGTACAATCGGCTCGTTCACATCTGCGGGGACAAATGCGACATGCCAGGTCATGACAATAAGGAATATACAGGTAATAAGCGCGATGACCATCTTCTTGTGCGTCATCATGTAGACAGCAACAAAGATCATCGGTAACAACTGGTGGATGATAAGCCAGGGTACTTTCTCCCCGATGTAGGCATAGGCCGCGAGTGAAATAACCAGCCAGAACAGGCAGAATACGAAAAAATCATCGCGCTTGTCTTTTGGAACGGGTCTAGCCTGCCTGCTTCCCAGCTGGCGGATACTTGCCCCGACAAGGTAGTGGGTGGATGACCCAGGTTCTGGATGTTTCTTAAACCGATCGAAATACCCGGCAAATCTTTTAAAGGCGTTTTTCAGCCCGCCACCTTTTCCTGCAAACTGGATGATACCAACGATCGCAAAGATAAAGATGGGGACCTCGTAAAGCAGGAACAGGAGAATATAGAAGAACCAGGGCCCACATATCCGGCACTGGCCATGCATTGCAGTCCAGTGGTTCCACGCCTTAATCCACCCCGTTTCAAGGATCTCGTAATGCATTCCGAATGAGGAATACAGGAGGGCCAGAATTGCTACCGCAAGAAGGAGACCAATGAGCGCGTCCCGTTTCCAGTGTTTTGGCAGCACAATTTTTTTACTGACAAGAAGGTAAAGCCCGAAGACCAGGAAGATCAGGAGAAACAGCGGCATATCTTCTTTGAGTGTCATCCCCCCTGCAACCCCTATTCCTGCCAGCAATGCGAATCTCAGCTTGCCGGAATTCAGGTAGTAGAGCAGGGCGACAAGGATCAGGAGGGTAAAGAAGAGCTGAAATATATCATGGCGGAGGAACCGGGAGAAATAGACAAGGTCCGGGGAAATTGCCACGAATAATGCGGCGACAAGCGCCTGCCTTTTATCGAGGTACCCAAGCCGGTAAATACAATAAACGAGCGGTATCAGCAGCGTTCCAAACAGGGCAGGGAGGAGGCGGGCAATAAGGTCCGACTGGCCGAGCAACCAGTACATGCCGGCCGTCAGGTAATACAGCAACGGACCGTGATACATCGGGTCATAACTATACACCCCTTTTGTCACGAGTTCATAGGAGAACCATGCATGAATTGCCTCATCGTGGTGTAACAGCTTCAGGTCCAGGAATGC
Source organism: uncultured Methanomicrobiales archaeon (assembly GCA_903828975.1). Lineage (GTDB taxonomy): Archaea > Halobacteriota > Methanomicrobia > Methanomicrobiales > Methanospirillaceae > CAIKOD01. Next base: position 3,343 of record CAIKOD010000172.1, read on the forward strand.
GAACCGAAGTATGATTGCGAGGATGAGTATTAAAAGAAAACATCTCTCAAACGAGAGCCTTTTTGAAATTCCGGAAAAAAAGTTGGCGGCTGACACGCCGTCCCTCAGCTCTCAAGAACGATCTCAATGCCGATATCTTTTGGGACCTGGGTGCGCATCAACTGGCGGAGTGCACGTTCGTCCGCGTCCATATCAATCAGTCTTTTATGGACTCGCATCTGCCAGCGGTCCCATGTTGCAGTCCCTTCTCCATCCGGGCTTTTCCTGATAGGGACTACCAGTTTCTTCGTCGGGAGGGGAATTGGACCAGCCAGATTCACGCCGGTGCGTTCCGCGATCTCCTTGATACGGTTACATACCATCTCTACTTTCTTGAAATCTGTGCCTGTAAGGCGTATTCTGGCTTTTTGCATAACGTTTCACCAAAAAATGTATTGATATTATCTCATCTGCTTGGGCTGGACCGCAATACACATTCCTGCTGCGATCGTCTGTCCCATATCACGGATGGCGAACCTTCCGAGCTGCGGGAGGTCCTTCACGTTCTCAATGACCATAGGCTTGGTGGGCTTGATCTGGACAATTGCCGCATCTCCTGATTTCAGGAATGTCGGGTTCTCTTCTTTGGTCTGGCCGGTACGTGGGTCAAGCTTCCGTTTCAGTTCGACAAATGTACACGCAGTCTGTGTAGTGTGACAGTGGAACACCGGAGTATACCCTATAGTGATTGCACTCGGGTGCTGGAGTATGACGATCTGTGCGGTAAATTCGTCAGCGACTGTTGGTGGTGCTTCGGCCGGGCCGCACACATCACCGCGGCGGATGTCTCCCTTACCAAGACCACGGACGTTGAACCCGATGTTGTCCCCTGGTAATGCCTGTGGGATTTCTTCGTGGTGCATCTCGATAGACTTGATTTCCCCGTCCTTATTAGCGGGCTGGAAGGAGACCTTCATACCTTTCTTCATTATTCCCGTCTCAACACGCCCGACCGGGACCGTCCCGATACCTGAAATGCTGTAGACATCCTGGATTGGGAGCCTGAATGGTTTATCGGTGGGTTTTTCAGGCTCTTTTAATGTGTCGAGTGCTTCGAGAAGGGTCGGACCTGTATACCATGGAGTATCAGGGCTCTTCACCTTGAGGTTTGTGCCTCCAAGGGCGCTGATAGGGATGAAGAGAATATCCGCAGGCTTGTATCCGACCATCGAGAGGAGTGCCGAGAGGTCTTTCTTGACTTCTTCAAACCGTTTCTGGTCGTATGGCGGTTTAAGGGCGTCCATCTTGTTGATGCAGATAATGAGCTGGGTGATACCGAGCGTCCTTGAAAGGAAAACATGCTCCTTGGTCTGGTCCATTACACCATCAGCTGCTGCAACGACAAGAATTGCCGCATCGGCCTGTGATGCCCCGGTGATCATGTTCTTAACGAAGTCTCTGTGCCCTGGACAGTCCACGACGGTAAAGTAGAATTTCGCAGTATCGAACCGCTTGTGGGCGATATCAATAGTGATACCTCGTTCTCTCTCTTCCTTCAGGTTATCCATAACCCAGGCAAACTCAAATGTTGCCTTTCCTTTCGATTCGGCTTCTTTACGGTACCCCTCGATAATATGCGCGGGTACAGCTCCAGTCTCGAACATCATGCGACCTACGGTAGTAGACTTCCCGTGGTCAATGTGTCCGATGACTGCCAGATTCATGTGAGGCTTCTCAGCTGCCATAACCATCCTCCGATAAATATGGGACTGTCTCTCTACAGCCTATTTATGCGAGTATTACTTATTGGAAACGCATCTATATTAATCATTTCGATAAGCCCGAATCACGGCAATTCCCCGGATTTCCAAGTAAACCGGCAGAGTGATATCACGAAATGATGTATCTTCCGGGTAGCTATGAAGACATTACCGATGCACCGCGAAGAAAAAAAAAGCGACGTGACTGTTGAATGCAGCACGGGAATATTGTCCGTGTACCGCTACTGCGCATATTGCAAACACTGCCGGGGTGTCCGTATGGGGTCACGTATGTACCCTTCACCCCAGGAACAGGTGTGGAACAAAATCCAGCGTGGTGCCCCGGATGATGAAGGACTTATGAATGCCGCACTCCAGTTTAACCTGCTCGTCCGTGATGGCGACGCGATCGAATGTGATGATGATGCGGGTGCCGGGTACCAGAGCCGTTACCGGTGAAGTTCCGGGGATTATGGTATCAGGTCGTTTTTTTCACTACCGTATTCTTTGATGTGATCTCGGTTTTAAACTGCTCGAACTGGAGTTCGTCCATCTGTTCGTAGAGGTGCCTGCCACTCCATGCCCTCCGGTAAATCCAGTCCACCACTTTTTCAACTACCATTGCCACCTCTTCAGGATCAGAGAGTGAGATGAGTTCACGACCTATATGCGGGTGCCGTCCTCTGCGTCCCCCTACGGTTATCAGGTAGCGGACCCCCCTGGATTTTAAGAGATCAAACGGGCAGGACCGCACGCAGGTGCCGCAACTGACGCAAAGGTCTTCATTGAGAACGGATATCCCATTTTTAATACTGATGGCATCTTCACGGCAATAACTCACACAACTCCCGCACCCGGTACAAAGCCCTGGTGTCCTCAGGGGGTCAACCCTGCCACTGATACCGATTTCATTCAGCATCGGGCTTGTGCAGCCGTTCGGGCACCCGGAGATCGAAATACGGACCTTCACTGGCATTTCCTTTCCGAACAGGCGTTTGTCGATCATTTTTGCTATCATCCCTGAATCAATATTTGCAAAAACACATCGTTCGAGACCAGGGCAGGCAACAATATTTACCACTTCGTCCCGCTCCGATCCTATCGGTGTACCGTTCTTTTCAAGTTCTGCTGCCAGTTTTGGGAGAAACTTCGGGTCTATATGTGGGATCTCGATCGTCTGGCGGGTGGTAAGGTGGATCATGTCCTTACCATATCGTTTCATAATTTTAGCAATACCCCGGATCTGCTCCAACGTAACAATTCCAGCTGGAATTCTTGTCCGGACGGTGCAGAAGTCGGCATCCCGCTCGGTAATCACACCGCCCTTCATATGTATCTCGGTATCACGTTTCATCTGGATCACTCTTACCCTTGTTTCGTTCTTAAACTCTATGATGGTTCAGGTCATTTTTCAGGCGATCAGACCAGCGCAACCGCAATAATGATGAAAGCCCTTGTGATCTCATTCGAGGCACCGACGACGTCACCATTCACACCACCAAATGCCCTGCCTGAGATAACAAGCAGGACCAGGGGTACAATTACCATTAAAACCGCAGCTGCAACCAGTTTCAGGGGTGAAACCGGTAATAACACAAGGGGGAGGCACAAAATAGCCGCGTATAGAATAAACCGTGGACGGCTTTGATCATGGAGGTACGCGTGGATCCCCTGCCGGAACGGTTTACCAGATACCGTGAGGAGGGCCATCGAAAATTTGGCGCACACCTCTGACAGGAGCAGCACCCAGATGATCGGATAGGCCGCCTGCAGACCTGCCCAGGTGATCAGAACGATTGAAATAGCGAGGGCAAACGCCCCCGTCCCAATCTGTCGATCAGTGAGAGCCCTGATACGCTTCTCTCTTCCGCCATGGGTCATCAGGCCGTCACCAAGGTCGAGGAGCCCGTCAAAATGGTTGCAACCTGTAATCAGGAGCAGGGCTGCAATAGCAAAGGCAGCTGCAATGGCAGGGTTAACTATCCAGAAGGACGCGAGCGCTGCGAACCCTCCCGTTACGTAACCCGCAAGAGGGTACATCCAAGTCCTTTTTGCAAACTGCTCAAATTCCCGGGGTTTACCGAGGGGTAAGACCGTGCAGAACTGTAACAGGGCTATGATCGATTTCAGGAACATTCAAAACATTCTGTATAGAGGCGCGAGGTGCATCCGGCAATGAGTCCGGCCACGGCATCATCAAGGAACGGCCCGAGGGTCCTGAGGATTCCTGGCTTTTTCTGGTCGTAGCGGGTGAATTCGAACCGGGCATAGGTACCACCGATACACTCGGCAATTGCCATACCTATAATCTCATCCGAGAGGAGAAAGACGGGGTCGTCTTTTATTTCTGAGTCCTTCCGTTTCCAGAAAAGTTCGTCCTCGAGAAGTATTGCACCAAGTAACAGGGATGAGACATTCGGGTCGTTGAAGCTCTTCATGATCTTGTTGTGCAGCACGCCCCGTGCTTCTGCGGCCTCCATCCCATGTCCCACGTACAATTCCATCGCACTGTCAACAATCGCCCCGGTGGTCACTCCTTTTTCCAGCAGGCGTTGCTCAATTTCAAACATTATCATAATAGTTCTCCCGCCTGTAATTATAGAGTGCGATTACCTTGCAGGTGGGTACCACGCTCTCATGGACCTGCTGAAACAAAAATTCCCCACCGGGATACCTTGATGATTAAAAAACCCATGATAAGTAAGTATACACGGCAGGGGCTCAAAATGGTCCCGGAGGAGATAAGGATAATGGAATTTGTTACCCCTCATGGTTTGAAAAAGGCAGATAACCCGCTTTTTGTCGGTATCCTTGCAAACACCATGCTCTCCACCGTCCCCGGGGTTTCCGGGGCCGGGCCAACCGCCGAGAAAACCCTTCTCACCCCGGTACTCGATGCGGAGTTGATTACAAACGGGGCCATCACGAGTATGCCGGTCAGACCAAACACTCCGACCGGCTGCCCGACGCCTGCGACCATTACAAGGGCGATGATGGAACTACTTGACACTACCCCTCTCTTTATCAATGCAGGGCTTGTACATACCCCCACGGTTCCCTGCCTTGACCTCTACAGCTCACCCGGGGAGGACCCACGGTATTCTGACGCTGTGCCCGCTGCCAGTGATACTTTTTTGAAAGGCGAGTCTGTTGGCAGGCTGCTGTCACGGTATTCTGATCTCCTCGTCCTAGGGGAGTGTGTTCCGGGTGGAACTACGACCGCGCTCTGCGTATTAAGGGCACTAGGTTACCAGGCCCGGGTTAGTAGCAGTTATGTTATGAACCCTGTTGGTATCAAGGAGGAGATCTGGGAAACCGTACAGGTACGGGCAGGGCGCTTCAAACCTGAACATCCTCTTGAGATAGTCAGGATTACCGGGGACCCGATGATGGCAGCTGCGGCAGGGATAGTCAGCGGTTGCCACGGGAACGTGATCCTTGCGGGAGGGACCCAGATGCTTGCCGTAGCAGCGTTATTAAAGGCAATGGGGAAAGAACTACCGGGTATTGCAATGACCTGCTATGTCAGGAACGACCCGGTTGCAGATATTACCGGTACAGGACAGGCAATTGGTGTGAAAATTTTCTCGGTTGACCCGGGCTTTGGGGAAATCGGGCACCCCGGCCTTGCGCGGTACTGTATTGGCGAAGTCAAGGAGGGTATGGGGGCCGGGGGAGCGATGTTCCTTGCCAGCCTGCAGGGGTTCACCGCTGAATGTATCAGGCACCAGATCTTTTCAACAGTCAGCAGGTACCATTGAACAGGACTTATCATCCCCTGCGTCAAAACTTCTCCCGCGAATGCTCCCTATCTATGTAGTCAATAATTTTGGGCAGTTTAACCACCTGATCCAGCGGATGCTTCGTGATCTCGATATTGACTCGGTGATGATCAGCAACATTACACCCCCGGATGAGGTGGCTGCTTCCTGCAGGGGGCTTGTCCTTGGTGGAGGCCCGGCGATTGAGAGGGCGGGTAATTGCAGCGAATACTGCAAACTCGGCCTTCCTGTCCTGGGTATCTGCCTGGGCCTCCATGTGATCGCCGCAGCATTTGGCGGGAAAGCTGAGCCTGGTACGTCCGGTGGTTATGGCGCCATCGATGTCGAGATCATAGAGAGTGATGGGATCCTTTCAGGGTACCCTGTAAAGATCCGGGTCTGGGCATCCCATGCCGATGAAGTTGTCATAGTCCCGCCGGGGTTCACAAGGCTCGCGAAGTCGGCTGTCTGTGGCAACGAGGCCATAGCGCTCACGGAAAAGCACATATACGGACTCCAGTGGCACCCTGAAGTGAGCCATAGCGAGAATGGGCGGCTTGTATATGAAAATTTCAACCGGATAACTCTTGGGCAGTCCGGGTAATGTGGCACACCCGCTGCCTTTAGGCGGGCCTGCCGTTATCGATAGTGAGGGAATCAGGGGTCATCCATGAGTGAAGTAAGAATTGTCGGGACCGCACACGTCTCGCAGAAAAGTGTCGAAGAGGTCAGGGAGGCAGTCCAGGAGTTTAACCCGGACGTAATCGCCGTAGAACTTGATGCCCCCCGGTACGCAGCACTGAAAAAACAGGCCGCGGCACCGAATGTATCGGAGGTCATTGAGTCCGGCAACTTCAACCAGCTCCTGGTACAGTGGGTACTATCCTACCTCCAGCGCAAGGTCGGGCTGGATGTTGGCGTAGAGCCCGGCGCAGAGATGAAAGCAGCGATTAATGAGGCAGAGTCGAGGGGGATCGGTATCGGGCTGATCGACCGGGACCTGCGAATCACGCTCCACCGTTTCTGGCATGCATTGTCATTCCTTGAGAAGATCAGGATGGTCTATATACTGGCCGTTTCCGTACTGGGTACCAGTGAGGAGAAAATTGACGTCGAGGAGCTGAAAAAACAGGACGTCATGGAGATGGCGATGGCAGAGTTCCGGAAATTTTCTCCGAACGGCGCCAAAGCCCTCATTGATGAGCGTGACGCGTACCTTGCAGACCAGGTCAACCGGCTCCGGATGAATAACGAACGCGTCCTTGTGGTTATTGGTGCCGGTCATGTTGATGGTGTGAAGAAGTACCTGGACGCACCTGAAACGCTCCCGTCGATGGAGGAACTTGTTAAGGATATCAAGCCCATCCCGTGGGGAACAATATTCGGTATAGGGGTCACCCTGGTATTTGCCCTGTTTATTGTGGCGATTGCATTCTCGGGGGTCGGGTGGGAGGTCCTCATAATGGCCCTGATCTACTGGGTTGTCATCCATGGGGCGCTCACTGCAATTTTCTGCCTTGCGGCGAAAGGGCATCCCCTTTCCGCGCTGACAGGGTTTGCGGTCTCCTGGTTTACTGCATTAAATCCCCTTATCGCAGCAGGCTGGTTCTGTGCAATCGTTGAAGCAAAGATCCGGAAACCAGCCCCTTCGGACTTCAAGAAGATCTTCGAGGCAGAGAGTTTCACAGAAATGTGGCGTATCCCGCTGTTCCGTGTGGTTATCGTTGCGGCGATGGCGAATGTGGGAAGTACTATCGGTACCTTTGCGTACATATTTTTCATTATCCCAATCCTCCATGTTGACCCGGGTGTTATTATTACACAGGGCTTTAGCAATATGTGGGCCGCCGTGACCTCTCTTTTCGGGCAGTAAAAATCCGGAAATCCCCCCCTGTCATTTTTCATGACCCCCGGGTTCCGGGATAAATAAAGCTAAATATCTGGTAAAAACTACAATGTAACTGTATTTTTGGAAATGACGATGTCCTGATGCCGGAAGCGGGTAATGTATTCAAACAGGACCCGTCCCGTAACCGATCAGGTAGAAGAATGTTTATCTCAATGCTGACCTATCCAGTCAGTACCAGGTGTACTGTACTGGCTGTTAGAAAATGCCTGGATGTGAGAATATGAAAGACCTGTCTACGATCTGTTTCATCGCGTGTATTATTGCGGTGTTTTTCCTGGCAATGCCTGTTACAGCGGCAATTAATACCGTCCCCCCTGGCGGGATCGCATTTATTGGTGAACAAGGGCTCGATATCCGGGCCACCGGTGTTACAACCGGCTCGACAATTGCGTGGTTCGGGAATGCCAATGTGCAGACCGGGGCACCAACAACGACCTACCTGGTTGATGATGCCGGGAACTATTATATCGCCCCGTCGGCATTTATCGGGAAAACCGGGCCATGGTTTACATTTCCCGGGCGAAAACTTGCATTTTACGTGGAAGAACCATCCCTTGCCCTCCAGATATACGACGAGACCCTGGACTTCCAGGTGGTGGGGACTACCCGTTGGGTGCCAAAAGGAGACCAGATTGGATTCCGTATTGTCTCGAACCTCTACCAGATGACAAACCGGCCAGGGGTCGCGGGTGCCCCGGTTACAATCAGGATCCGTTCACCTGACGGTGCGGAGTACTCTTCGGTATCAGGGAACAGCCTCGTGGATATCCCTGTCGGGAAATCACCCTATTCCACCGGACCGATCTGGGACACCGGGTCTTATCCCTCAGGGACCTATTCGGTCTGGGCTGAATGCAACGCAAATGGCATGAATGATAATTATAACATACCTGGCAGGACGATTACCCCCGTTGATCCCCCGGGTAACCTGCTGATCCAGAGTGTTAACCCGCTTATTACCTCCTCCCTGACACCAACAACCGTGGTACCGGTAAAGACCACACAGGTTGTAACCGTAACAACAAGTCCCCCTGCTGTCCTCCCGGCCGGAACTGTTGCGATGACTGAACAGACACCGGTTGTAACAAGTCCCCCGGCGCCCCCCACCTTCCCGCCAGCACAGCCTCCTGTGCCTGTACCGGCAACGACCGTTCCTGCACCCGGAGTACTCCTTCTGATCGGTTGTATCGGTGCCGGCCTGCTCTGCATGACCTGGCGGGGGTCACGGTAATCTTCATGAGCCACCAGGAAAACGCTTCCTGATTCAGTAACCTTTTTTAAAAGCACGACGAATGGGATTTCATGAACCTTGGTACGACGATAATCAAGTGCCGTCACAGTGTCCGGAAATTTAAAGACACGAACATTGATGAGTGGATAATCAGGGATGTCCTGGAATGTGCAAGGCTTGCACCTACCGCCATGAACATTCAGCCATGGCTCTTTGGGACTATCACAGACCCTGGACTGAAGAAAAAAATTGCGGGTCTCACCGATCACGGAAAATTCATCGCAGATGCCCCGGTCTGCTTTGCAGTATTCGGGGAAAAATCGGCAAAATACTATCTTGAGGACTGCTGTGCCGCGACTGAAAATATGATCCTCGCCCTCCAGTCCTATGGTATCGGCTCGTGCTGGGTCGCAGGTGATAAAAAGGACCACGCTGAACCCGTGAGGTTACTCCTCAATGTGCCGGAAGCATATACTCTCGTCTCACTCATACCTGCCGGGTTTGCCGCTGACATTACCCTCCCGGAGAAGAAGGATATCGGCACTGTCACATTCTCTGATACGTATAGAGCGGATTGAGCACACGGTTGATCGGGATGTGAGGTGGTTTAGGTTATGCCTTTTGGGGGTCCGCAATCAACCAGCACAGGATTGCCGGGTCACCTCCTGTAATCATGGCACGTGAAAAGTCTTCTTATCCACCCCGGTTAAGTAAGTCTTAACATCACACACTTCACATTCCTCTTCTGATGAAGAAGCCCGTTCTGCAGGTGGCGCTCGATCTTTTAGAACTGGACCGTGCGCTTGTAATTGCTGAAGAATCCATTCTTGGCGGTGCAGACTGGATTGAGGCTGGTACCCCCCTTATTAAAAGCGAGGGTATGGCAGCAGTCCGTGCCCTGGCAAAACAGTTCCCGGACCGGACCATAGTCGCTGATATGAAAGTTGCAGATACCGGTGCGATGGAGGTTGAAATGGCAGCCAAGGCAGGTGCGACCGTGATCTGCCTGCTCGGTGATGCTGACGATGCGGTCATCGCCGATGCCGTAAAGGCGGCTTCTGTATTTGGTGTCAGGCTGATGGCAGACCTGATCAATACCCGAGACCCGGTGACCCGGGCGAAAGAGCTTGAGGCCCTTGGTATCGATATTATCGTTGCCCATGTAGGGATTGACCAGCAGATGGTCGGAAAAAGTTCCATCGACCTCCTCTCCTTGCTGGCAGGAAATCTCACGGTCCCTGTCGCTGTTGCCGGGGGTCTTGACAGTGAGACTGCTGCAGAGGCTGTCAGGTCAGGGGCAGATATTGTAATTGTTGGGGGATGGATCACCCGTTCTGCGGATGTGAACTCAAGCACCGCCCTGATAAGAGCGTCAATTGATTCACCTGCCCTTGTAGTTTCAAAGGGGCCCCCGGCAGGGGAGGAGGTCCGTGCCATCTTCCAGAATGTCTCGTCCCCTAACATATCCGATGCAATGCACCGCAAAGGTGCGATGAACGGCATTTTTTCGCTGTGCGGGGATGTGAAGATGATCGGGCGGGCAGTTACCGTCCAGACATTTGCAGGGGACTGGGCAAAACCCGTCGAAGCGATCGATGTGGCAGGGCCAGGGGATGTGATCGTGATAAATAACGACGCCGGTTCTCATGTCGCCCCCTGGGGAGAACTTGCCACGATGAGTTGTGTGATAAAAGGGATAGCGGGGGTGGTCATAGATGGTGCTGTCCGTGACATCGACGATATCAGGCGGTTAAAATTCCCTGTATTCGCCAGGGCAATTGTCCCGAATGCCGGTGAACCCAAGGGAATGGGGGAGATAAATGCAGAGATATCGTGTTGCGGCCAGACCGTGAGGCCGGGGGACTGGATTATCGGGGATGAGAGCGGGGTTGTCGTGGTGCCGAAAGAACGCGCCTATGAAGTTGCCCGCCGTGCTCTCGAGGTGAAAAAGACCGAAGAGCGTATCAGGGAAGAGATCCGCCGTGGCAGTACCTTGTCCCAGGTTTCAGCCCTTACAAAGTGGGAGAAAAAGAGATAGTCCGGGTCCCGTTACCGGTATATGTTCAACTGAATACCTTCGCTTCCAGCAGTGTTCCACCTTTGGTGAGGATGCGGCTGACTGCCTCATCGAGATGGTCAACCCTGATGATCAGTACTGCTGCCTCTTTTCCGCTGTATGCATATGCGTACTCCATGTTGATCCCAGCCTCTCCAAGGAGCTCTGCAATCTCGAAAAGGCCCCCTGGTTCGTCCTTCATTTTTACCGCGATCACGTCGGTAAACGCCACGTTATAGCCGAGAGAAGTGAGCTTTTTAAATGCCTTATCGGGCTGGTTGACCAGTGCCCGCACGACCCCGAACCCGTCTGCCTCGGCGATAGAAAACGCGAGGATGTTGATTTTTTCCTCCTGGAATGCCTTTGCAATTGATGCCAGCCTTCCAGGTTTATTCTCTGAGAAGACCGAGATCTGCCTGATAATATAGTTCTTCACGTCCATGGTTACAGATTCCTCCTGTCAATAACCTTCTTTGATTTACCTTCGAACCGTGGTAATGAGCCTGGCTCGACCAGCTCTACCGTTACACCAACATTCAGCGCATTACGGAGCTTATGCTCTACTTTTGACCTGATCTGCATCAGGTCGTTGATTTTATCTGAGAATGCATCTTTTGAGATCTCAACCCGTACGAGCATGTCGTCAAGAGCTCCCCGTCGGTCGACGACGATCTGGAAATGCTGCCCTACTTCGGGGATTGACATCAGTGTATGTTCCACCTGGGACGGGAAGACATTAATCCCCCTGATAATCAGCATATCATCGACCCTCCCCTGAATGCGGCGGATACGCGGATGAGTCCGCCCGCACGGGCAGGGCTCTTCGTCAAGGACAGATATATCCCCTATCCGGAACCTGATCATCGGGAGTGCCTCTTTCTGGAGCATCGTAATTACGAGTTCTCCCCTCTCTCCCGGGGCAAGAGTCTCACCAGTATCCTTGTCAAGCACCTCTACGAGGGCCAGGTCGGACCAGACATGAAATCCTTTCTGCTCCGTGCACTCGACGAACATGGGTCCCGAAAGCTCGCTGGTGCCGTAGATGTCATACGCCCTGATCCCGAGCCATTCCTGTATCCGTGACCGCATCACGTCAGTCCAGGGTTCTGCACCAAGGATACCAGTTGTAAGGTCTGTATCTTTTTTAATGCTTACGCCCATTTTCTCGGCGACTTCCCCCATATGGAGAAGGTACGAAGGTGTACAGCAGATTGCGGTCGCATGCAGGTCCTGCATAAGTTCGATCTGGCGCTCAGTATTCCCGACACTTGTAGGGAGTACCGTTGCGCCGATCCGCTCTGCGCCATAGTGGAGTCCTAGACCCCCTGTGAACAACCCGTACCCGTAACTGACCTGTATCACGTCGCCCCGTCCGAGCCCGCACGAGACAAGGCCCCGTGCCAGTGAGTTAGTCCAGTTATCGAGATCATACCGGGTGTATCCGACCACGGTTGGTTTTCCCGTTGTCCCTGATGAAACATGATACCTGACAAGTTCTTCCCGGGAGGCAGTAAAAAGGCGGTCCGGGTAATTATCCCGGAGATCTGCCTTGTACATGAATGGGAGTTTTTTCACGTCAGCAAGGGAGTTTATATCATCAGGATGGACTTTTGCCTGTTTCATCCGCTCGTGATAGAACGGTGAAAAGCTGTATAACTTGTATACCAGTGTCTTCAGCAGGCGGTACTGGAGTTTCCGGATATCATCCCTTGGCATTGTTTCTATCTGCTGATCCCATATCACCATGTCACATTTCACCCCTTCGATCGATGACCCGTTTTGCTTTCCCTTCAAAACGCGGGAGGGAACCGGGTTCGACCAGCTTTACCGATGTCCGGAGTTCAAGCACGTCCCTCAGGGCCTTTACCACCTTTGCCTGGATCCGGGCGAGATCCTGGAGTTCGCCATGGAAATACTCACGGTTCATCTCGACTTCAATCGACATCTCATCGAGATGGTTCACCCGGTCGATATATACCATGAACTGGTTCCCAACCTCGGGCAGCGAGAGGAGGACGTGTTCAATCTGTGAAGGGAAGACGTTGATTCCCCTGATCACAAGCATATCATCACTTCTGCCTGTAATTCTACCAATTTTCTGCATTCTCCCGCACAGGCAGCCATCTTCCATCCTGAAGGTCACGTCACCAGTCCGGTATCTGACCAGGGGCATTGCTTCCTTTAAGAGGGGTGTTACAACGAGCTCTCCCCGCTCCCCATCTCCCATTACCTCGCCTGTCTGCGGGTTGATAATTTCAACGAGATAGTAGTCATGCCATATGTGAAGGCCGTCCCGCTCCATGCATTCGAAGGCAACCCCGGGCCCGAATAATTCCGAAAGGCCGTAGGAATCATATGCTGTCACCCCGAGTTTTTCTTCCAGCTCTGTCCTCATTGATTCAGACCATGGCTCGGCGCCAAAAATCCCGGTCTTTAATGAGGGCAGGTCTGCATGCCGCTCTTCGGCAACCTCTGCCAGGTGCATGGCATAACTGGGTGTACAATGGATGGCTGTGACGCCGAAATCCTGGATCATCTCAATCTGTCGTGTTGTATTACCCGTTGCACTTGGGATCACGGTCATCCCGATCTTCTCAGCTCCGTAATGGAACCCGAGACCCCCGGTAAACATGCCGTAATTGACCATGTTCTGGAACACATCATCCTCACCTAGCCCTACCATGGTCATGTTTCGTGCGATAAGTTCCGCCCAGGCATCCAGGTCATTCCTGGTATAAGCAACTACCGTAGGCTTACCGGTTGTCCCGGAGGTGGTATGGATCCTGACCACCTGTTTTAGCGGTACTGCCAGAAAACCAAAGGGGTACCCGCTCCGGAGGTCCTGTTTCTTTGTAAACGGCAGTTTCCTTGCATCCTCGAGGGTGCGGATGTCGGAAGTGCGGATCCCAACTACAGAGAATTGCTTCCGGTAAAATTCTACATTCTCAGCGCTCTTCAATGTTTTTTTCAGCCGTTTCAGCTGAAGATCCGCCAGATCACCTGGCGCCAGCGTTTCTTTACCTTTATCCCAGAACATGACGGGCCTCTCCTCCCGGAACCGATCTGGCTGCACATAATCTCCCGGTTGTTGTTCGGATATTCATTCCTTCACCCAACCAAAATTCCCTGCTGAATCCTGCCGGATTTCGGTTACTACCTTAAAACAATATTATCGCGACGTGTATAAAAGCTTGTCAAAATATAGCATGGCTATATGGGACCACCATGGTACCTGTTATTAACGGGCCCCGTGCCGTGTGGGGAGTGTAAAGATACGATTTCCTGACTGCAGTTGTCCCCCAGGTGTACCACCATTCGTTCATCCTTCAACCTGCCACCACTCGTGACCAAGGTCTCGTGTAATGTAAAAAAACGATGCCTTAATTTATTGGTATCGCGCTTTTAATAGCTATAGAGGCAAAATATTGGCTTTTTAGGAAAGGAATCACGTGGATGTCCCATGGCTTATAGTGGCCGGTTTCGGTGCCCATATCAAATCGACACGAAACACACTATTCGTGCAAAAAGAAGGAATTATCGAGGAATACCCGCTTGAGTCAGTGCGCCACCTGCTGATTATTGGTGGTCATACCCTGCATACACCTGTAATTGCCAACCTCATGAAAAAAGGGGCCAAACTGTCATTTTTTGAAGCTGATGGTAAACCCGTCGGTACTCTACGCCCGTTTAATAATCAGGAAGAAGCGAAATTTTCGGAAATCCAGAAGAATGCACCCAATTACCGGTATGCTGTTTCGATAGCACGGGCCTCAATGAAATCCAAAACCCTCCTTATAGGGGGACTTGGTGAAATTGCGGGGCGTGAAATCTTTTATGCGGGCGAACTGCAGATTTTTTCGAATGCGCTAGATGAACTGGAATACCTTATTAAAATCAGTGAGATCCGAAGAATCGAGCGCCTGACAACTGATATGTACTACGAGGTCCTTTCCCGTGTACTCCCTGCGGAGTTCGGGTTCAGACGGCGGACAGACAGGCCTTATCATGACCCGGTGAACGCTATAATTGCATTTGGGTATGCGATGCTCTTTGGGAATGTGATGTTCTCGGTGACAGGGGCCAGTCTTGATCCCGATACGGGAATGTTAAACCGGGGCCAGTCATCCCTTGTCTATGATGTCATGGAACCCTTCAAGGCGGATATGATTGACCGGGAAGCGATCCGGTTCATCAGAGAGGACCTCCAGGAAGAGGACTATGAATGTGGCCATGCCCGGTGTATCCTGTCAGACCCCTGCATGAAAGAACTAATCCGGCTATTTCACCAGACTATTGATCAGGATGTAATTGACCGCCAGGTAGCAGCTCTCCGGGAATCTCTTGAACAAAAAACTGACTACATCATAGAGCGGTGATGTTGTACCGGGCACTATCCGATCACTTTTTTTCCGACGTGATATTCTGATTACTGCCCATTTTCACCGGTGTTGAACGCATAGACGGTACCTCTGAAATACGGGGACAATGCCGATCAGGAGAATGTATTATACGCAGGGTCTGGTATGTGAAAATCGGTCACCTGTTTATCGGAAGACCTGTTTATTGATGTAGCAAGCGTTAAATATTATTGTATAGCAACATATGGTTTATAAATATCTCTCTCCGTGAATAGTATTAAGAAAATAACGATAAATTTCAGGAATTAAGCAAAAATGTGTAATATTTGATGGGATTTTGACATTCCTGTTCAATATGTCCGGGAGGCATGGTGACCCATCGGATCTGCGTGATCCAATTGATTCGAGGAAACTAAATTACAGAATAGAAAAAGGCACCAATCAAAAATCCGGGTTTTTACCCTTCAGGTGTTTGGTTTTATCACCGTAAACTCATTAAAATCCTGGAATTCCCGGTCTATCATTTTCATATCCCTGATAACTGCACGTGGGCACCCGTAAATCATCGAGGCGAACTTGTCAAGGACAATTTTTTCACCGGTCGAAATAATACGTACTGAACCGTCCGGGAGGTTCATCACTTCGCCATGGATGTTCAGTTTCTGCGCAATCCTTTTCACGCAACTCCGGAACCCGACTTTCTGGACCTTTCCCGAAACCTGGATTTCAATTGTCTGCATTCTCCCTCCTTTCAGGTCAGGATCTTTTCATTACCCCGGATTGGATTGCCGGATATTGAACAACTGATTCTCATGATGTCAGGCATGCATCAAAACTGCCCCCCCCTTGCGAAGAAATACGGCCATTGGGTGGAGATTATTTCATCATATATGTTCATTATGCGGATCGTCCCGTACAAAGAGAGGAAATCATTCAGATTCACAGGACTCCTGATCGTATCCGGCAACAGCACTACATTCAACGGTCCTTCTTATAGATAGTTTGAGTTTAGGCAAATGTCATATTAGACTTTCTCTTTTGTGTACCGTACAGTTAAACCCCGTTACAATAAATGAAACCCCTGATTCCATACCCGAATGATACCGAAAATCCTTGGTTTATGGGGGAAGCGGGAAGAAAATTATTCAGATTTAATAACCTGACTTATATAGTCCATTAATTCATGATAAAACTGCCTTGCGGAGTCAGCTAACGCCGATTCAATGGAAATGCGGACGAATGGTTCTGTGCCGGAGGGCCTGACAAGTGCCCAGGTGTCGCCTTTTGTGATCCGAAGTCCATCGGTCCGGTCAATATGGTACGTCTTGCAGGAATCTGCCAGGTGTTCGATCAAACGCTCCGGGTGGGCAGTATGGATTTTTTCCTTTATCATGTGAAACACTGGCAGTTGATCAATGAGCCTTGATAACGGGAGATCCGAACGTGCAAGGATTGCCACCATCATCGTGGCCGTCATGCCACCATCCCGGCAGAACTGGTGAGCGGGAAATATAAGGCCCCCGTTCCCTTCTCCACCAAATACGACGTTCTCGCCCTTTTCAATAAGGTCTCTCATGGTCCTTGCCACGTAAATGCTTCCGACAGGGGTATAAACAACAGTGCCCCCGTGTTTTTTCACCATCGTCTCCACCAGCAGGGAAGAACTGACCGGCGTGACAACAATCCCGCAACGTTCTTTGCAGATATAATCCGCAACCAGGGCAAATTCCTGGTTCTCTTCTATGAAGCGACCGTTTTCATCCACAAACACTGCCCTGTCTGCATCCCCGTCGTGGGCAACCCCGAATGCCGATCCGGTTGACCTGACCAGGTCTGTAAGCCCCTTAAGCCCGTCTAGTGAAGGCTCCGGGAGACGCCCAGGAAAATGACCGTCTACCTGGGCATTAATCGAGAATACCCGGCACCCGAGTCCTGTCAGGATTTTTGGCGTAGTGAACGAGGCGGCACCGCACCCCGGGTCGACCACTACTGACATATCCCTGCCGATATTCTCCGGCACTGACCTGATTATTGCGTCGGTATATTCATCGACCCGCTGGGAAGCAGTAGTCCCGGAACCGACATGTTCCCATGATTGTACATCAAAATCCCGGGAAAATATCCGCTCTTCAAGGAGTACCGTCTGCTCATCGCCCATTTCTGTCCCATCGGGTTCGATAATTTTAACCCCGTTGTATTCCGGGGGGTTGTGCGAGGCCGTAATCATCGCGCCACCATCAAAGTGGTGCATCACAAGGTACTGGAGGGCCGGGGTCGGCAGCATGCCACAGTCGACAACGTTACAACCGGCTGCCATCAGGCCGGCTTTTACGGCATTTGCGAGACTTTCCCCCGAGGTCCTTGAGTCCCTCCCGACCGCGATACGGCCTTTACGCATCGATCCGAGTGCGAGACCGATCGAGAGCACAAGGTCGGGTGTCATATCCTTACCAACGATGCCCCTGACACCGTTCGTCCCGAATAATCGTTTTTGTAATTTCTCTGCTGCCATTATTGTGACTCCGGGGTATTTCCGGTATACGTACCGGTTGGAAACGCCTGGTAATGCGTTTCACCTGTTGTTTCGTATAGTATATTTCCATTTTAACGGAAATAAGTTCGGCAGGTTGAGATATCAGGCGTCCCCGGCAATATGGCCCTGCCAGGTGATGATACCCCTACATAGGAGATTAAAAGGGATTAAATGCCCTCTGCCAGTACAGTGTTATTCTATTTTAAGATTCCTTATTAAAAGCCGGGGCCGTCCAAAAAAATCAGGTGAAGCTGCCCTGCTGCCCCGGATCGCTCTGGAAACGGGCAACCTGTACCCAGCCAGGAGTGCCGTTACCGTTCTTCACGGCCCAGAAACCATAGACTGCATATGCCCTGTCCCCTGACCCGACAAACTTTGTCCACCCGGTTACACCGTAATAATAGCCGGCCGTTAGTTCAACGGCTTTCTTCAGCTGGTCGTACGAGGCATCTTCGGAATTCAGGAGCGACCGTGCTGCAATTGCCGTTGCATCATAAGCAGCAAGAGAATATGGGTCAGGTTCAGCTCCGGTCATTGCCCGGATCCGTTGTTTGACATCGGGAAATCCTCCTGACTCCTCCTCTTCCCCATAGACAGGACTATAAAATCCGGTAATCTCTGCAAAACGAGCAGCGGACGTATTCTTTGTTATGGCATCGGTTTTTGCTGCCCCGTCACTTCCGAACCAGGGTACCGTTGCAAGAGGTGGATAGTTCGCGGCACCCGAGAGGAGAGGCACCACTTCATCAAATCCAATCGCGTACACCCCGACCGATTTATTACCATACATTTGTTGAGCTTCAGTTACTAGTGGAGACAGGTTTGCCAGGACCGGAGAAAAGTCCCTGGTACCTGGTTCAAAAAGGTACCCGTTTGTAACAATTCCCCCATTCTGTTCGAAACGGGTCTTTGTTGCGTTTAACAGGCCTTTACCCCATGAATCATTCCTGGCAACTGGGATGATTACCCTTATCCCCGACCTGTTAAGGTATCCGGCCATTGCCTCCCCCTGCCGGGTATCATCCGGTACTAACCGGAAGACGTTATCCCCGGCTACTGAAAGGGCAGGGGAGGTACTCCCATAACCGATAATTATGACCCCGTGCTGGTCTGCCCAGTCTTTGACACTGGCAATCTCTGCACTTGTGGCAGGGCCGACTACAATCCGTACACCTTCCTGCTGCAATTTCTTTATCTTTTCAGCCGCAACGGCGGGATCCGTTCCCGTATCTTCAACGAGCAGGCGTATCTTTTTCACGGACCCGGTTGATGCGAGGTTTGCATTGGTGTCCTCTGCCGCAAGGGCAATTGCGGCATTGAAGTTCTGTCCTTTTGAGCTCCAGTCCCCGGTGAGCGGGACCAGTACCCCGATAACGATGTCATTTGATTTGGTGCCGGATGGTAATCCCATACACCCGCCAAGAATGACACCCGAAATCAGCAATGCCACTGCGAAAAAAGCCCCGTATTTCATATAATACCAGAGGGAACGTGGCACGTAAAATATCTTCTGCTTTCCGTGAAGGGTAATGGTTAACCCTGCACAATACAATCCGGGAAAATAGCAAAATCAGTCCATTTTACTGGCCTTGGTCACTATCATTAGTTTCTTCCAGGTCTGAAATTTCCCGGGGCGTTTTTGTATGAGTAAGGGCCCCGCCCAGGTCTCTATCCACGGTCTCTGCCAGGTCTGAAGCTGCCCTTTTTTCCAGCATGATCCGTGCTGCCTCTCCCACTCCTCTCATGACCCTCGTGATCCGGTCCTCAATATCGATCTCTTCATCGATATCAAGCGATGTCCCCTCCACTTCGAGGAGGAACCGGGCAACTTCGCCCGACTCAAAAAGCATGTCATCGAGCTCGTCAGGTGTGAAGAACCCGCACATTGCACCGTAGAAAAAGGTGGCCCCCGCCTTGTTCACCTTCTTTTTGAAGGAGTTCCGTGCCTGGTTGACTGCCTGTGGCGTATAGGGTTCCTGCATGAAGGGGACGAGCTCGGGGAGGTGCTGCCCGATGAACGTCATTTCTGCCCCGCCACGCGTCCTGAAATCTGTACATAGCCTGGCAAGTGCCCATTCCCGGGCGGTGATGTAGGTCCGTTTCCTGAGGAATTCGTTGACTCTCCGGTATGTCGCGCCGTCTACCTTCTTAAACTTGGTGTATTTGCTGATTTCCGGCTTGCGGATGGGTTCTTCCATTAATACTACGGTTGGATGAACCGGTTATTATAAGATTTGCCTTTGTAGACAACCGTATGGGATCAAAAATACCATTTTGTCATATAGCAACATATAGTATATACACGAAAATGAATCATGGGGGTCTATTATGGAAAATACTCTAATAAATCTGTTATTAATGAAATCCGCGGCTTTTTATGGGTAATTTTTAGGGCTAATATTGGCCCCAAATCGCTCTTCCCCTGTTGTCTTGGCATACGGAATCTGTACTTGTCATCAAGTAGTGCCCAACAATTAATTCAGGATAAAATAACCGATGAGATTCAGGATATAGTGATGCAACGTTTCTGCAGTGATCCTTTTAAGGAACACATGTATGGCAGAATGTTGCAAGGCCCGGTAAGAAAGTCTATACCCTTAAAGAAGTCGCTGTTCACTACCTTGAAGAATTGGTACCTGTCGTTATTGGCCAATATTATCAAATCAAAAATCCAGAAATAATGGCCTTGTTGAAATCCTATACCGGATAAAAAAATTAACAGAACTGCTCAGACAGGAGGGGGTTTCACCCCCTCCCTGTCCCACCCCAGTTAAGATACTCTTGGACAGGGTTCAATTGGGGCATTCAAAGAAAAATTTCAGAGATTTGGAGATCATTCCCTATCCCAACCGGGGCCACCAAAGCGGCGGGAGGAGCCCCGGGAGCGTGACTAAATTTTGGAATAACCTAAAAGTACAAAATAGGTTGAGAGGATTTCAACAAAGCCGAAATAATATAAAATTGGGGGTTATATGAAAAAGATGGGGGGATATTCAGGATCCAACCGGATTCATCATCCGTCCCATGAAGAGGATGGCTCCCGTGTCCCTGTCCTGGATGAAGAATATGAACGGGTGGTCGGCCCTGAACACCGGTATTGGGGGCTCATTACCGCCAATACCCGAACTTTCTGAATATACTTCAATCGCCGTTGCAGCTGCTGCCTCCGTTCCTTCCTCATTGAGATCAATGTATGCCTTGTGAATAGCATCTGAAAGTATCAGGTGTCTGGTCCCGTCCATCCCTGAAAGGTCAGACTTGTCTGAAAATGCAATGGGCATTCCCAATGCCTTCAGGTTATTCGCAAGGCTGTACTTAGTTTCAAGCTTAAATTTAGGGAAGAAGACAATTACACGCTGTGAATCGAGCGTGGCTTCCAGGTCTGCCAACCCGTTGCCGGTAAGGGAATTTTCCACAGCAGTAAGAGTTGTACCTTTCGGAAGAACGACAAGCATAGACAACTCCTTACCGCCTTCATGGGTATAGGGCATCTCAATGGCCTGCATACTGCTCGTTTCTGCGTATCTATAGTATGCATCATTCTGCATCATCTGAACTTTTACGGGTTTAGCCGATGTTACGTAAAACTTGTCCTCTTTCGTATCCGACTTTGAGAACTGCCTGACCCACGTGCCTTTGAAGTAAATGGCATTGGTAATCACGAGTTTTGTATCTTCGGTGATTGACCCTCCCGGTAAGAGGTCTTTGATTTTATCATTCGTCTTCTCATCAACCCACCGGTTGATTGTAATGCGTGAGTTCTCCGGCTGGTTGTGAAAATCCAGGTTGATGGTGCCCGCATCATAGTAATTCCGGGCGATGCTGGTATATTCAGGAAGGAACGCGTATCTTTTTTCGGCCCACAGCGCATCCGCGACACGGAGCGTATACCCGGAATTCCCGTCATTTAATCCATCGATTATCGTTGAATATTCCGATCTCCGGGCGGCATCATCTTTTGGATAATGGAATACCGACTGGATTTGATCTGCCGTGGACCCTCTTGCACCCTCGTAAACCAGTGCAAAAACGGTTGATATGCTGAATGGTGAGAAGAATATGTTTTTTCCGGCATTATTTTTATTCAGGTGAGTGTAGAGGGCAAAAGCAAACCTGTTATTTGCATCAACTACGTTTTTCCCTGTCTCGTCGCCGGTCTGTGTTTTCCCTCCGGGAAGAACAGGATTCACAACCGCCTGCAGGTACCCGGTATTCTTATTGGTAGGTGATATTTTGAACCTGGTTGTGGTGAATAACGTCTGATCTGTTGAAGGAACCGGTAAAAATATTGGTGTTGAATCCGGAATTTGTGTGGTAAGAGGGGTGATTATAGTGTTTTGTGGTGCATTGCCCTGTGAAAAATGACTTGAATTCTGCAGGAATTTGATAAGGGTTGAATTTCCTGTAAAAAGTTCGAACCGTTGATTATACGATGTTGTTGCCTGGAGCGATGGACTGGTCCTGGTTGTTTCAGTAGTCGGCGTGGGGGTTGATGGTAAAATCATCGGAATTAGGTTGGTATTTTGCGTGGGATATGGTCCTGGAAAAAGCGGGACATGATCAGAGATTGGGTGAGATGGATACATCGGATTATTCATATTTGAATCAGAATCTGCGGCTAATGCTATTGATATACACAGCAGAGTAGAAAAGAGCAAGATTCCTATGAACAGTTTATTTGATCTTCTTTCTTGCATAACGTGACGATCCCCCAGTAAGGATTGACAATATTATCCTATGTGGTTTTATATAATTGATGGATAAGCCAGTGGTTGAAAAAGCGATGGTTAAATGACCATTGAGCCTGTCCCATCCTGACAATTTATTATACTCTGTGACTCAGGTATCGGTAACGGGGACTATCCTTGAAACTGGTGAAATTATCCTTTAATCATTATATTGCGATTTTTTCCATCATCGCACTAATCGGAATACTATTCGTCCCCGCTGTATCCGCAGGAAAAATCATCAACTATTGCGCCAATCCAGGGGACCATTAAGACAATACCTGTGGTGAATTATACTCCTGCTCCTGCTGTGTTTACTCCAAAGACCATTCCATTCACATATTCGCCTTCAAGATGGCAAAACACAATAATTACCAATCCCACTTCGGATAATGGAGGGAGTTCCGGAAACGTTACAACTCCAAGTCCAATTGTAACCCCGGTGACAGATCCTTCATGCATAACCAAAGAAGAAGCAATTCGAATCGCATTAAAATCCGTCAGCAATATCCGTCTAACTTCCGATCCTGTTGCCATATTAACCACTCAAATGGTCACGTACGACTTCAGAAGTAACGAATACACTTTGAAAACACCCGTTTGGATTGTATCATTATCAGGGGTGTCAACAGATCCAAACGCGATCGGAGTTAAACAGTGGTTCAATGCCAACACGGGAGAAATAATCGACGTCTCCATCCATGCAAATAGATGGGTTACAATTGATGCGATAACCGGAAAAATTCTTTCGATTGAAAGCTGTTGGTAGATTTATTAGTAAATCGCCATTCATTGATCAACATATGCATCGGGTTCTGGTCATGCGAATCCTGAAAACGAAACAAAAGCACTGAAATGGCAGTATCACATCGATAAATGATGGTTATATTAGAGAAAACGGTTTGTGATAGATAATGAACAGATAACGGCCTCGCATAATCGTTTATTTTTCCAACCGCCATGACATGATTCCACCCTTCCGGGTAACCCCCGCAAGCTTCAAAAGAGCTATGACAGAGTTCTCCCCCTCCGCATCGGGTACTATTTCCTGACTTTAATTGGTAACAATTCTGCAAAAACATTATGGCGCAGAATAGGTATTCTACGCAAAAGTTTAATATGTGTCCCGAATAAAGAATAGACCATGCAGGGTGGTTATTTTTCCGAGTGGCTCAATCGCTACGGATACTACCTCAGAATGCGGAATTATTCACCCCGGACCATCACGAGTTATGAGCAGGTGGTAAAACAATTTGCCTACTACCTGTGGCTCCGGAGAAACAGCAATCCCGAGAAGCTGGAGAACCTCTGGAAGGATTATGCGAACGCCCGCCTCGATACGGATGTTGAGGTTGAGCCCGTGATGCTGACCGACTTCCTGACGTTCATGAACTCGGTCAGGAATTACAAACCAAAAACACTCCACCGGATGATCTCCACGCTTACCTCTTTTTACCGGTTCCTCTATACCCAGGGTGCACTTGCATCCAACCCTTTGTTTGGAATTGAACGGCCCAGGATCAAGGAACAGGAGCTCCGGTACCTGAAACACAGCCAGGTGCTCAGGTTGATCGCCTCGATACCGGATGCAAGAGAAAAGTTGATGGTCCGGACAATCTACGCGACGGGAGTCAGGATATCCGAACTCTGCAATATGAATATCGAGGATATTGACTTTGAGGAACAGACAATCCGGATAAAAGGGAAAGGGGGTAAAATCCGGACGGTTTTTGTTGATCCTGAAACGCTCAGGGAGATGGAGCCGTTCATCGGAAACCGAATTGAGGGACCTCTTTTTGTCGGACAGCAGGGGCACCATATCTCCCCGAGAACGGTCCAGCATTTGTTCGAAAGATATGCTCCTGCAGGGATTACTCCTCACAAGATACGGCACAGTTACGCAAGTGAACTCTTCCGCAGGTCAAAAAATCTCCGGGTAGTCCAGGAGAACCTCGGCCACTCGTCGATTAAGACTACGGAAATTTACCTCCATACAGACCTGGACGAGCGTAAACGCGTCTACCAGCAATATTTCCCATTGTCGGACGAGCCAAATAAAAATGATCATGACCAGGACCCGGTGACAAATACTCAAAATACGGAGCGGGATACCCGACCGGGGTAAATTCTTCTGGTTTTCCAAATGAGGGGAAGCCCCTGTTACCCTTTTTTCTAATAGCGATGCGTATGCTCGGCTTCCTTATTCTTTACCACCCGATTGCTACTGATTCGCTTAAAAATGATCCGGGTCTGTCAAGAAACCGGATCCTGGGTGTTTTGTTAAGTTTTATCTGATAGTTCATGAGATTTCCCCCTATTAATGGTTATTTTTCCGGTATGGATGTATTCTGGCAGGTGATTTTTTATTTTTAATATCTCCCGGTGCATCCATCGGAGGTAGTGGTATTATTGTATCGGCACCTGGTACGGTGCCTGCTAACTCAAATTTATTAATTTGAAACCGTTCCCCGGATTCCATTATTCCCACATCTTCATAAAAAACCTGTTCAATGGAAACCTCTCTGGAAAAGGGCGATATAACAGACCACTAAACGGAGAATCCCGGCACTTTTTCAATTAGTTAGTAAGAATACATCAAGGGCCGGGCATTAATACTGTATTGTCCTGATATATGTCATAACTGGGGTTTCATCAATTTTCAGCAGGCTGATATTGTTTTACCAGGGGTTTTCTATGAACAGGATTACATAATAATGCTCTTTACTTGAGCTGAAGATTATCACGGATCCTCCTCGAGATATCCGGCCATCTGGATAAATCCAAATCCTGCTTTCCGATCGAAATGTTGTGCTGGCATGGACCGTAATTATTGATTTCGCACAGAAAATTTCGTTACATTTCGTAAATATGTCCAGTATGAGGTTTAATTATTCAGATGATTCTCTCTATAAACCGCATGTTGCTATATAGTATAAGTATGATCTTTTGAGCTTGAGATCACCCATTTCACTCCTCCGATCTGGTTTTCCCTGCTATTGCTGATCCATTGTTTTGAGAGGTGCATGATCAGTGGTATGCAATGGAGATCCCTCCTTTTGAGATCTGTTAAAATCATATTAATGACGTCAATTCTTTAAATTAGGGCTGAAAAAGGTTTTAAAATAAATGCGAATCATACAATGAATGGTAATGGTCCCCCTTTGTTCCCCCAGGCACCGAGAAAAAGCAACAGTACGGTTATCGTCGCCAATGGCAGGGTTCACCTGCGCCCGGAAGGACTGAATATTAACCGGGGTTTTTTAATTTGTTTAAAGCGTCAAGTTTAGATTGCGCATTATTCAGGTGAGCATTTGCCGATCTGAAGAACTCATCCGCTGCATCACGATAATCCTTTGATGCACCAAGCATCATTTCGCTATCAGAAACAGCAATATTTATCAGTTTCCGTGATCCATTAATCTCGTCCTGTTTTGCCTCCAGGATTTCATCCTTGACCGGTTGCAATGGCGGGGATACTGGCTGCGCTGATAAATTCTTATATTCAGATTTTAGGTTTCTCTCTACTGATTCCGCAAGTATCTTTGCATAATCAGAATGACCGCTTTTTATCAGGATCTCGGTATCTCTAATCATTGTTATTGAAACACCTTTCTGGTCGATGGCATTCTTAAGGAAAACCACATCCTCTACCGTCAGATATCTGTCAGACCGGACTCACTCGAAATTGGAACGCCCGGGAAGAGTGGAGCACTCACAATATACATGGACTTCTCTGACCCTGCAGACTGTGAGCAGCGAATGCGGACAGCGGTCGCAATGAAGGGAGCTCGCCAACCAGCTCATTACCGCTCCCCTGGAGATGGCTCGGGCATGATACATAAGGCCCGGAAGAGAATCACCCATCTTTTAATGCAGGCCCGGAAAGAGGAAAATGCTGGCCGACCCATCCAGGCTCGGGTATGTAGGCAGTCTGCAAGGATTGTAAAATATCTATGGGGGGAATAAATGACACCAGAAGAAAAACGGGTCGCTACCAGGCGTGAAGAGCTTAAAACTCAGTTATTGGCAATTCGGTAGTGTGCATATAAAGCTGTAAACTTGAAGCAACCCTGTATCCAATGTTAGTTTGCGAAAAACAAGGAGACAGGGCAATGAATAGTAAAGACCTCGTAGCACATTACCTTACCGATAATGAACAAGGAATGAAGAACCTTATCACCTGGTTTCTAAATG
This sequence comes from uncultured Methanomicrobiales archaeon, assembly GCA_903828975.1. Classification (GTDB taxonomy): domain Archaea; phylum Halobacteriota; class Methanomicrobia; order Methanomicrobiales; family Methanospirillaceae; genus CAIKOD01. The sequence continues at coordinate 29,851 of CAIKOD010000172.1, forward strand.
AGGTGATGCAGAAAGAAGCCGCGGAACAGGCCGGTGCAGGTAAATATGAAAGGACAGGATCAAGAAGAACCTATCGCAATGGAAC
>CAIKOD010000173.1 GCA_903828975.1 uncultured Methanomicrobiales archaeon
CTCTCGCACCAGGATCACTCACCACGAGCAGCATATCCGGTTTTCCGATTGTTCCCCTGCTGATATGCTCCATGCCAGCCTCAGTATCGATGATAATAAACCGGTAGTCACGCTCAAGCTGAATCATGCATTCTGATAACAGGTCGTTGGCAAAACAATAACATCCGCTCCCCTCCGGACGACCCATTGCTACAAGATCAAAACCCTCTGCTTCGACCAGAGCCTGGCGGAACCGGAACCTGACATAATCATGGCGATTCATGCCCGGCGGGATATTACGGGTGAAGGCCTCCTCCCGCATGCTCCCCAGCGTTTCATGGACACTTACACCAAGCGCTTCATGGAGGTTGGCATTCGGATCGGCATCGATCGCAAGAACGGGTGTTTCCCCCATTTCGATGAACGAACGGATAAGCAGGGAACTGATCGTTGTCTTGCCGGTTCCGCCTTTTCCTGATAGTGCGATGGTAAACGGAAGTTCTGGCATAAAAAATCCTTCATTAATCCTGAATAGGGATCAGGCTCTGCCTCCTTTTTCCCTGATGCGTTGTGAAATCTCCGCTGCGGTTTTCATGATGGCAAGCGCACCATTCCGGTCAGCAAACCGGATCCCGCAGCTGGGCGTGATAAGGGACTGGGCATCGAAGAGACGTTCCGGCATGCGGGTGCAGATCTGGGTTCTGACAGCAAGATACCGTTCATAGAGGGAGTCCGTGGTTTCATTTTCAAAGAGTTTGTATTCTGACGGGACAATCCCCCAAGCCACAACCCCTCCCCGCTCCATGTAGGCAACAATGGAATCGGCGTACAACAGGAACTCTTTTGCTGTGGCGTAAGCATCGATGGAGACAACTGAAGGATTGAGCCCCAGCACAAATTCCCAGTCCGTATTCGAGCAGCAGTGGATGCCAAGCCCGCCTTCAACCAGCGCAGCAATGTCCTCCCAGCCCGCTCGTACCGTTTCTTTATCAACCGGCACTACTGATGATCCCAGTGAAGCAAGGTAGGGCTCGTTCAAAACCACGAGTGTTTCTGTAACGCCGGTTCTCTTTCTCATCTCCATCTCACACCACCGTACCTTGAGTGCAATCATTTTTGATAGAATATCGGCAAGCTGCGCATCATAGTAAATTGGTCGCTTGTCTGCATCGACCACCTGCATGCCAAACGTGACCGGCCCGGTCACTTGGCATTTAAACACCTTCGCCCGGGTGAGGTTACGGGACATCATTTCGATGAAACCGGATGCATACTCCTTATGGAGTCCGTAGGGAGCAAAATTGCCCTCAACATAATCCCTGTAAACCTGTTCCATCGCCTTTGTCTGATCTGTTGTACTGTCAAAAAGAAGCCGGTCATCCTTTATGATCCTTCCTGGCAACTGCTCGGAATCGTTAAAGACAATACTTTCCAGCTGGCCCCGATCCGGAAGGGTTGGCACATAAGGAAATTGGGGGAATATATCCAGAACATCGTTGCATGCTGACACAGGATCCCTATGGGGAAGTGCACCTACACCCGTTGCCAGGGAGTGGGGTGAGGGGATAATCTTTGCCATGCGATCAGCCTTTCCTGAGCCGACAGGTTTCTATGAGTTTCTGGACCCTCGGGAACAAGGTGAGATCCGTATGAGGTAAAAATGTACTCGAGGTATACTCATCCATAAATGAGGCTTCCGCGTTCAGTTCGATGTACGCGATTTTACGGGCAATCTCATCGAGTGTTTTTCTCTCTCTCCGGTTAATCAGCGCAAGATTGGCCCCCGTCACTGCCCCATTCCCGATATTTTTTATCCGTTCTGCTTCGATCTCTGGGACAAGGCCGATAATTGTTGCATTTTCCTTGTCTAAATAATTACCAAATGCACCAGCAAAATATATGGTAAAGATGTCATGCCGGGTTATACCCGCCTCCTTCATGAGCGTTACACAGGCAGCATGAATCGATGCCTTGCTCATAATCAGGTTTTTGATATCATTTTCCGTTATCACGATATCCTTTCCGATATCGGTCTCACCCGCCCAGGTTACAACAAACTCCGGGAAGTGGGGGCCTGTGCGGACTCTTTTATTTTCTATGCTGGTATTTATCCGGCCGGTCCTGTCAATAACACACGCGGAGATGAGTTCTGCTAGAAGATCGATTAAACCGGACC
>CAIKOD010000174.1 GCA_903828975.1 uncultured Methanomicrobiales archaeon
TTGCCAAGCCCGATATCAAGGGTTTCACCAAAAATACGGTAGCGGGATTTAAGGTAACCAATTACCTGGGTATTCGCCCCGCTTGCATAGAGGGTGACCGGATCATTGCAACCCGTTGTATAGCGCCCAATCTCGACATGCGCAACACAATGGTTTACCCCGACTAGTGGGACGCCAAGTGCCATGGAAAGCGAACGGGAGGCGGTAGCGACGGTCCGGAGACAAGGTCCGAGACCAGGGCCGATAGAAAAAGCTACCCCTTCAATGCCTGACAGGTCACCATAGTCCTGGAGAACCCTGGAAATTACAGATTTCATCTCTGACGCATGGTGCTGGGCGGCTTCCCTCGGGTGAATACCCCCTTGTGAGGGTTTGTAAGGGCGGGAACAGATAGCCAGGAGAGACGTATCAAAAATAGCGGCACTGAGATTCCAGGCAGTGCCTTCAATCCCCAGGACCGGCCCAAAAACAGGCATCTAATCTTATTTTGTAAATTCGGTATAGCCACATTTTCCACAGGCAGCGCGATCTTTGTGCCCGGCCATAATAATTCCGGGACCGCACCTCGGGCAGTATTTCTTGTCTGTTGTGACCTTGTCACCGTCGACCTTATAATATGAACCGCGTTTTGCTGCCTTTGATTCCGTGGCTTTTTTCGCTGCCATGGTTATGCTGCCTCTTCCTTCGGTTTTGGCATACCACGGGTCATCAGGAATTGCCGCTCGGTTTTCACCTTTGTCTCTTCGTTATCATATATCCGGGCCATGCCTGTGAGTTCCATCCTTCCGAAACCGGTCTTTAATGAATCGATTACCATCTGCTTCTCATTTGTGTTGAGAAGTGCTGATAATTTGCCGGTGATTTGCATCCTTGAGGGGGTAGCACCATCGTATCGGAGGACGAAATTGAGTTCTCTCCTCATGAGAAGCTCGTTTCTCTTATCCTTCGTTATCTCAAACTCCATCGATATCCTCTAATTATAGGTAACGACTTTATTTAAAACATGATCATGACCTTCATGGGTAATAAAAAAGAGGCTGGAAATCACTATTTTATCATTCAACTGTTTATTTTGGGTTTTCTATAAAATGGGTCAGCATATTCCGGGCTTTCTCCTTCGCTTCCCTGTCAACCAGGCGGAATACAACACCCTCACGGGGTTGTCCATACAAAATGACGGATCCTTCATTTGAAGCGATAACAAGGGGGATCACCGCGAGGTCTTCCTCACCGTCAACATAGATCATTACCTGCGGTTGCCTGAGGGCCTCGTTCAGTCCCTCTATCAGTTCATCTGATAGCGAACCCGGGGGATTTTTTACCCGGATGCAGTGGTCGTAGAGGACGGGCGTCCAGTCACAGGGGGATCTCATGGTATGCCCGTCGATGATCGCGATATCAGGCGTTATCCCCTGCTGGAGGAGACTATGCGTGACTACATCCCCAACCGTATATACCTGTTTTCCCCTGATAAGCGGAATAATATCAGCAATGTCAGGATACAGAATTCCAAAAGGTACTTTGAAAAATTTTCTCCGCTCCTCTGGAAGGATAAGCATTACCTGACCTTCAATGCATATTTCCCAGGAAGCTTGATATTCATCTTTTTGGAGATCTCTGACCGCTCCGGGTCAATAATGACAAGATAGCCAGTCCAGTCGTTACTCAGGTTCCCCGACCCGCATACCGTGCAGGCTTCACCTTCAACGACCCGGTGACATTCACGGCAGACATTACCGTGCTTTTTCCTGCTACTGGCTACCACGTTCACCACCCTTTTCCTTCTCTTTCTCCTTGTTCATATCGTCCTCCAGCCATACACCGGTCCCAAGACCTGACTGCCTCATAGTAAGCCCGATCTTGCTGTCCCTTGGCTCCCTCTCGTTGAGGCTGAGAGTCACCAGACGGCTGCGGATGGGTTCACCGACCGCAATAAATCTCTTTGATTCCTGGCAGATCAGTCGTGAGTTCTTCTCGTCGAAACTGATATATTCATCTGATATCTGGCTGACATGGAGCATCGCATCAATTGGCCCGAGGCTTACAAATGCCCCGAAACTGGTGGTCTCGACAACAAGTCCCTCCATCACCTCCTGGAGTGATAACCGGAGGACCATAGCTTCAAAAACGACGTCGTAAAATACAGCACCATCTCCGGGAATTATTTCCCCTTCCCCGATAGTCAGCACCTTCGTTACGCCGATAAAGATCCCGATCTCCTTGTCTATACTACCCTCGAGCTGTTCCTGGAGGACATCGAGAATTACCTTATCAAGTGCTTCGCCAAGGCGGTGAGGAGGTACTCTCACCTTATCGCTAAGCTTCATCCTGTAATACATAATCCATTATCTCCTTATTACATCGAGTTTTTTCTGATTTTTTAGTGATATTACCGGAATTCTTTGAGTGAGCAGCTGGTTCCGGAGTGCGCGGTCGTTTGTCAGCACCATTCCCCTGTGTCGTCCGGCATAGGCTGAAATCCGCTCATCCACAGTACCTTCGTCTGATCCACTCTCCACGAGGGTGCATTTCCGGGACATTTCGAGACCCAGCCTTGCGGCCGCGGCATCTTTCCCATGCCCTGTGGACAGGCGCGTCAGTTCATTTACCACTTCGGCAAGGACAACCGGTTCATAGGAGCCAAGGAGTTCCCTCAACTCTTCAAACAGGTCTATCCTGAACTGTGACGGCATCATAAGTGCATTGGTATCCAGAAGGACTGTCACTCGGTGAGGATTCCCATCCCGATCAACCGCCATCTCGCCCCCACCTGCCGGCTGATCGCAATTCTTCCACCCAGTTCTGCACATACCGGCCTCTTCAGGGTCACTTCGACAGCATCTTTCTTGGTGTTGGTCACGACACCGACGGTTACTGCGGTCCCTACCGAGAGCATCAGTGGTTCGTTGTGTTTTAATGGTTCGATCGTTAATTCGCTTGTCGCCCCGACCACACGCTCCATTAGCATAACCCGGAATTTTAATTTATCCCAGACAGGGGGTAGGAAACCCACGTGGCCTGCGACCTGTCCTGCAAGCGCATCACTTTTCGTAAGAGCAGGGTCTAACTTGGTAGCAATCCCGAGAAGCCCCCCTGGCGATGCCTCCAGCACTTTCTTGGAGCCGGCGTTGATCGAGGTGATTTTAGTTTCAACCGGGTCCCATCGTATCCGGTTCTCGACCTGTTTCTGCCGTCCGGGGCGGATCTCGATGTCATCACCCTCCTTGAACTCCCCACGGATAAGTGAACCCCCGATAACCCCGCCCTTTACTTCTCTCCAGTTACAACCGGGCTTATTTATATCAAACGACCGTGCGATAAGCATCATCGGCCTTGCCTCGGGGTCACGTTCGGGTTCGGGAATCGTCTGGTCCAGTGCTTCAACCAATGCCCCTATATTAATGCCTTTCTGGGCAGATACTGGGATTATGGGGGCATTTTCAGCGATAGTACCCTTGATAAATTTTTTAATCTGGTCATAATGGGCCCTCGCCTCTTTTGCGCTGACCACATCGATCTTGTTCTGGACGACGACAATGTCCTTAATTCCCACCAGCTCGAGCGCCATGAGGTGCTCCTTCGTCTGTGGCTGCGGGCAGACCTCGTTTGCGGCAATAACGAGCATTGCACCGTCCATCAGGGCTGACCCGGAAAGCATGGTCGCCATCAGGGTCTCGTGTCCCGGTGCATCGACAAACGAAACAGAGCGGAATGGTACCGCTTTGGACCCGCATATCGGACATACCGGTTTTGGAGAAAATGCATCCGATCCTTCACACCCGGGACATTTATAGAACGTCACATCTGCATATCCGAGACGGATCGAGATACCGCGTTTTATCTCTTCGCTATGCCGATCCGTCCAGGTGTCAGTGAGCCCATACACAAGAGTTGTCTTCCCATGGTCCACATGTCCGACAACCCCTATGTTGACACTTGGTATTGTTACATCACGCAAATGTGATCAAACCTCCCTATTGAATATATAATGATCCTACTTATACGTAATCAGTAAAACCAATTCATTCTCCAGTTGCTCTTAAAAGATTATTTTTCCACCGTTTCAACCAGATTAGCCCGGATCTTCCGGGTATTAAAAATCCGGGTACATGATGATCATATGTTCAGATATCCCAAAAAGAGATAAACTAAAAAAAATGTGGAAACTCAAAATATAGTACCGTCCCAGACCGGAAAAATTTTCCAGGGGGTTACCCGCCACCTTCACAACTCTGGTCAATATTTTTAAGCGATTCCTGGAACGCTGATCCTGAAATAAA
>CAIKOD010000175.1 GCA_903828975.1 uncultured Methanomicrobiales archaeon
AGGATTTCCCATGAAAATGTCCGAACGAGCCGTAATCTAAAGAGATTTGAAACAGGCATTTTCATGGTTGGGGTGTGAACACCCGTTCATGTGTGTTTCTACAGAGCCACAGAATGGAAATATACAACCATCCGGTTAATAATATAAAAATATAGGGTATTTAAATTAAAAATTTTATCTGTTAACAAGAAAGATATTTTGAATGGTTCAAGGAAATCCAAAAAACCTTTAAATCTGGTGCCTTTTATATTCTTCGGCAGTCCTTGAAATTTCATCAAGTTCGCTTTCAGAGAAGTCAATTGCAAACCCGGCTTTATCATGTTCGTCGAGCAGTTGCTGGATCCTCCTGGACATGACATACATGAAAAAACATTGTATAATAATAATCAGCCCGAACAGGATGATGAGAGTCTCCTCAATGCTCATCGTTTCCCTCTAAACAGGACCTTTGCAAAGCGGTCTACAAACCCGTCTTTTGCCGCCTGAGGGCTTTCCTTGAAAGGCATACCGGCCATATTTGCGGCGATTCTCCTTAAAGCGATCGATGCACCGGAATCCGGGTATTTTATCACCACAGGTGTTTTAAATGATGTGGCCTTCCTGATATTCGGGTCTTCCGGAATCGTCCCGATCACTTTTACTCCAAGGACTTTCTCCATCTTCTGGCTGACAAAATCCGCTTTTTCAACCCCCGAACGGTTAAGGATAGCCCCCATCACATGACCCCCTACAACTTCGGTCAGGATTTTGGTTTTCAGGGCATCCACAATTGAAGAAAGTTCGGGATTCACTACAAGAATAACCTCATCCGCAATTGCTAGGGGGATAACACCGTCCCTGCTTATACCCGCCGGTGCATCGATCAGCAGGTAATCGCAAAGGTTTACCAGTTCTTTCAGGGCGTCCTTCAATTTTTCCGGGTCAGCCTGCTGGAACCCCTGGAGGGAAATTCCACTGGGGACGACCTTCAGACCTGCAGGTCCTTCGTAAATTGCATCTTTGATGTTCGCTTTCCCGGCTAAAACTTCATGAAGCGTGATCGGAACATCCTCAAGGCCAAGGACCAGTCCAAGGTTCGCCATCCCGATATCTGCATCCATGATAAATGTCTCTTTCCCCAATTGGGCAAGGCAGGTCCCGAGGTTCACAGTCACCGTGGTCTTTCCTGTCCCACCTTTTCCGGAAGCCAACGTGTAGACTCTAACCATTAAACACCTTCACAAGAGTTGCTTAATGTAAATTTATATGCTGGTAATTAAATCCTCTCCCTCTTTGGTACATTATATCCACCAGTTCATGATTTTTTCCGTATCCTTCCTGATTCTCCCCAATGAAGTATCTGTTATCAGATGGTCGGATCGTATGATTCCGATAACCGATGATCCCTTATGGGTGATATCAAATAATCTCATCCCCGGAACAGAAGGGATCTCACCCTGTTTTAAGACCTGACCATAGTGTGCCGCATCATCCTGCCCACTTTCACTGGTCGTTGCAATCATCAGTCCGTCTGTTGTAGACAAGGTGATTGCATCGAGATGATATTTCGATGCAATCGCATGGAGATTTCTTGTAATATCCCCCAGGTCCCCGAGCGGTATCTCTTCATCCTGTTGCTTTTTTTCAGCGATGTTCTTATCTTTTATTTCCGGCTTGTCAGGAAACGGAGCTATAATATCTGCAGGAGGTTTAATGTCCCAGATTTTAGCCTGATCTTTTTTCTCCGCTCTGTGTTGTACCTGGTAAACCTTCATAAATAGCAGGATCAGGATAATTGCTGCTATTGCCACGATCAGGATGATGACCGCAATGAATGATATCTGTCCTGGTATTATCGACTGCATGGTGTCTTCCCGCTTTAGCGCTTGTTTTTATGGAATTTATTCTTAATCTTCTCTGTTGTCAATCAGGTGATCAAGGTCCAGGTGCTCAATGGTGACCTTACAGTTCTCCCGGAATTTTTTCGTCATTTCATCAATGTTCATATTATCGAGAGCTTCCAGGTCGCGGCCAATACTGGTTCCATCTTCTGCTGACCCATTTTCAGTTACCTGTTGCTCAAAACGGACATCAGAGACTTGATCTCCAGAAATGCTTTCCTTTTTCCTGATGCCCGGGTTGGGTACTCCCGTCCTGACCTGTCTTGCAGGGGCCTTCCTGACAAAGCTCGGGAGTGCTGCATGCGGGTTAAACTCCCTCGCAAGCTCGAGTTGAGCTGGGTTTAATGTTGTAAGGCCTGCATCGACCTTCATGTCCAGCATCTTTTGCATCTTCTGCCAGGCATGCTCCCCTTCAAGTTTACCGTAATCTGCAATGATATAAATCCCGGAATTAAGTACCAAGGTACAGGTTTCTATCCCTGAATTGATCGTGCAATAGCCGGTGAACCTGGTTTTTTCTATCTCATCAAGGAGTGAACGAAATAGTATTCCTTTCTTTATGGAATGGAATGTGCCCCTTGGGAGTTTCATCAATAAGAGATATACAACGGCATATTACATAGTCCTTTTTAATACAATGTGTTTTAGGGGTATTAATCACGGTTAAAAGAAAAAATTATCCTGGTATCTTTTATCCACCAAATTGATGATTAAAAGACCTTGAATTAAAATAATATTAGGAAACATATTTATCATCGTATACCAGAAATTCAGTTTATATAGAGATGGTCTGTATCGGGGAGATTAGGAATGTTAAAGCAGATACTGGGTGAGTTCCTTAAGGTGGAAGGTGTTTCCGCAGCAGTCGTCGTCGGAAGAGATGGATTTGTGATAGAGAGTGCCATATCCGGAAAAATCGATATTGATGCATTAGGTGCAATGGCATCTACCGGTATGGGTACTTCCGAAGCCATGGGGAATGAGCTAGGGAAAGGGAACCTTGATCAGATGCTGGTGGAGCTTGAAAAAGGACCAATCATATTATCCCCTCTTTCATCAGACGAATTAATCGCAATCGTGGCAGATTCTACGGCTAATGTAGGAAGGATAAGGTACGAGTTGAAGAAGAACAAAGAACGACTGATGGCTGCCCTATAATAACATGAATCTACCGGAAGGGACCCATCTCGGGTATATCAATAATCCGCTTCAGGATACGGATGTTCAGCGGATAATTGGCCATATAGGGCTAATAAAAACCACCGCTCAACTTGGTGAAGGGGTCATCCTGATTAACAAGGGTAAAATAATTGCCGCGTCATTTACATCCGGGGATAAACTCTATTATGGTAACGGAGCGCTTGAAGTTATCAATGCGACCTCACCAGAGAAGATGGAGCTTAACAGCTATACTGCAGATGAGTACCATGTTGCAGTGGAAATCTGCCGGAATGAAAATCTTCTGCTACAGGATGAAACCCATATACCAACAATCCCCGATCTTCTCGATGAGAGTGTACTGAGGAAAATTCTGGTGCAGCCGGGAGTGATCGCCGTATCGGCATTTTCAGAGGGTTTTTCAGTCCAGTCTCTTGGCAAAGCAGATTTTGACCAGGTTGCAGCGATGGCTGAAGACCTGCTCAGGGCAGGAATAAAAATTGCAAGAGATATGAAGATTGGCCTGATCGACCAGATCATACTTGAAACGAATTCCGGAAAAATAATTATAGCTCCATATGGTGACCTTTTCCTCTGTGTTTTTACAGGGCCTGATACAAACATAGGCCTGATCCGGATTGTGCTGAAGAGTATCCAGAGTGATGTAAGGTGACATGATGCAGTTTGGTGGATCGCCTGCTTCTTCTTTGGAGGGGTAATTATTTGAAGGAAGTGAAGGAAGATCCTTTTAATAATATAGCTCAGCGAATATCATCAATGCTACGCAACAATGAATGACGATGAACTTGAGGAACAGGGGTTCCTGAAAAAAATTCTGGCAGCGAAGAAAGGTACTGACAAGGGAGCCCCCCCTTTAAAATCCGACACAGAAACAAAGGCGAATGATGTGACAGACATCGATGCTCTCATGAAACGTATCGGGGTCCAGAATGTCAAAACGTCCCTCTCAGTGCCATCACCAACAGCACCATCCGGCCAGGTGGGTGCGGGCCAGGAAATATCAGATGCAACAAAATTATCTGTGCCAAAGGCATCCCCTCCCCCACAACCCCCCCTGTCCGATTCCCCGTCCATACCACCTTCTCCTCCTGCAGAACAACCGGGTGATACACCCGCCATAAACAGCGGACCCGCCCCGGTAATACGAGCTGCTGCAGCCAGGCCTGCGACTCCGATAACCCCTGTACCGGCAATGAACGCTGCAAAGACCATGTGGTCAGATGACATCTCCGATCAGGATGAAAAAATTGTCAGCATCGACCAGATCAAGGGAATTAGTGGACTGATCCTCCCAAAAGGTGTGTCGTTTGATATAGATGAGGTACAGCTGAAGGGCCGCGCCTTGCGATTTACCATGGCAGATGGTAGTGTTCCCGATGAGATCGATAAGATCTGGCAGGCCGGACTCCCATCAGGCGGCCTCTCCAGCATACAGATTGACAACGAAGGGGATGGCTCTGCAGCGGCTGAAAAGGGCGGGTTACTCAATAAATTCAACCTGTTCAAACTGATCAGGCATGAGACCGTGGAGTACAACCCGAAAATCCATGGCCCGCTCATAGATCTTGTGATGAAGCCAAGAGCTGGTGTCGAGGAGCTGGAGTTTTATCCTGTCAATGAGCCCTATGCCTATATCCGGGTGGTATATGACAACTCCACGCACGAGTACACCTATACCGTGCTGGAACCTGTCCTTTCTCCAGCGGAAATGGACCTTTTCTCAGAATTAAAAGAACGGATCTTTGAAAGGCTCGATGTCAATTCAAGGGATATAGTTCCCGAATTTGCAAAAATTACGCTTAAAAAAGTGACAGATGACATCATTGCAGATTATGGTCTGACTCTGACTCCAGTCCAGAGGGCGAAAATTCTCTATAACATGGAGAAGGAATTCCTCGGGCAGGGCCTGATTGACCCCATTATGCATGACAAATATATTGAGGATATCTCATGTGACGGTGTAAATTCGTCAATATTTGTCTACCATGCCCGTTACGAGTCAATGAAATCCAACGTGATATTCACCAACGCTGAAGACCTTGACTCATTTGTAACAAAACTCGCCCAGAGGGCTGGGAAATACATCTCGATCGCTGAACCGATGCTTGATGCGACGATGAGCGACGGTTCCCGTATTCAGATGACGCTGGGCCAGGAGGTAACGGCACACGGTTCTACATTCACTATCCGTAAATTCAGGGAAGAACCAATCACCCCTACGGACCTGATCGAATGGCATACTTTCTCTCCCCTTTCAATCGCCTTCCTCTGGCTCGCGGTGGAAACGGGGAAATCCCTGCTCCTTGCCGGTGGAACGGCATCCGGAAAGACAACAGCGCTGAACGCGATTGCGTTGTTCATCCCGCCACTTGCCAAGATCGTCACCCTTGAGGATACGCGGGAATTAAAACTCCCGCACCCGAACTGGATCCCAAGTATTACCCGGGCATCGTTCGACTCTGAAGGCAAGGGTGAGATCGATATGTATGAACTCCTGAGGGCCGCACTCCGTCAGAGGCCGGAGTACATCCTGGTTGGTGAAGTGCGTGGAAAAGAAGCCCAGACCCTCTTCCAGGCCATGAGTACAGGACACGTGACCTATTCGACAATTCACGCAGATTCGGTCGCAAGTGTTGTCCACAGGATTGAAAACCCTCCGCTTGATGTCCCGAGGAATATGCTGTCCGCTCTGGACCTTGTCTGCGTCCAGGTCCAGGCACGGGTTGGTGGCCAGAGGATACGGCGCAATAAACAGATCATCGAGATCCTCGATATTGATCCACGGACGAATGAGTTGATCACAAACGAAGTGTTCAAATGGAGACAGTCAACAGATGAAATTACCTATTCCGGTAAATCCTTCATATTGGAAGAGATCATGGAAGAGAGGGGATGGAATGAGGAGCGGATCAGGGAGGAACTCAAGAGAAGGCAGGAAGTCCTCGAATGGATGCGCATCAAGAAGATCCGTCATTTCAGGGATGTCTCCAACATCCTTGTTTCGTATTTCAGGGACTCGGAAGCCGTAATACAAAAGGTGAGGGCTGAGCTGTATGAATAGTTACGAACGCTTCTGCTTCAACGTTCTCGGAAAAAGAGTAAAAGCCCGGCGTGAAAAATATTCGGAATTACGAAAAGATCTGCTTTCCGCCCGTATACAAAATCCCTTCGAAGTATATCTTTCAACCGCTATCGTGACCTCAGTCCTTGTAGGACTTCTTGCAGCAGTCTGTATTGGGGCCATCACCTATTTGTTTCAATTGACTAAACTCATCACGTATCGTGGAGCTGTCCCGGATGCACTTGTCCCAATTGCCAATTATAGTCTTTTCCTCGGGACTGTTGTGGTGACAATTATTTCTCTCCTGGTTTTTGGAGGGTTGACGTATCTGATCTATAACCTGTATCCTGCAATGATCGCCGGTAACCGGCGAAGGAATATCGATGCAACCCTGCCCTATGCGATTAATTACATCACTGCGATGTCAACAGCGGGTATCCCGCCAGCTGAGATTTTCCGCCAGCTGGCAGACAGTAAAATTTACGGGGAGAGCTCTGTAGAAGCCCGGTATATTGTGCGGGAAATTGACATGTTCGGAAAAGACCTCATTGATGCCCTTAGAATTACTTCCGTTTCCACGCCAAGCATGAGGATGAAGGAATTTATACAGGGTGCGATGGGAAGCATCTCCAGTGGGAGTAACCTTACAGTTTATTTCCGGACTAAAGCAGAGCAGTATTCGGTTGAAAACCGCCAGACCCAGAAGCTCTTCCTTGATACCCTGGGTCTTATTGCGGAGTCGTATGTGACGGCAATGGTCGCAGGGCCGCTGTTCCTTATTATTCTCCAGTCTATCATGTCGGTCATCGGGAACAATGCGAATCCCATTTTTCTCTTTGTGATCATCTACATGATGATTCCGTTGGGGAGTATCATGTTCGTTATTATGATCAGTGCAATGACTCCTGAGGGCTGAAATGAGCTGGAAAGATAAAATTCCGGGGTTTGGCGGGAAAAAAGGACTTTCTGACGGCATACCCGGGAAACGTGTCAGTTATTCTGATGATGCGGAACATGAAATAGAAGAGAAGCTCGAATATGATCGCGTTCACAGGATAGGGTTTGGCCGGTTCATCCGGCATCCCCTGAAGGTGCTTACCGAACAGCCAATCAACATTCTCATCGTGTGCTTACCGGTATCCCTGCTTTTCTTCCTCATCGGTACCGCGAGCATGATCAGGCAGTACGGCCTGTCAGTGATGTTCACGACAACAATTATTGACGATATCGCGGTCATTTCAATCCTGATTGCCATCGGTCCCCTAGCAATTCTCCAGACAAGGGAATCAAAACGAATTAATAACCTCGAGGAAGCGCTCCCCAATTTCTTCCGTGATCTCGCAGGTATGAACGACAGCGGTATGACGCTCCCCAATGCTGTCCACCTTGTTTCTGCAGGGGAATACAGCACGCTTACACCATATATTCGTAAGATGGACAGCGAAATGTCATGGAATGTGCCATTTGTCGAGGCAATGTACCGTTTCGGCCAACGACTGCGTACCCCCCTTGCTGACAGGAGTGTCGACCTGATTGCGAAGGCCAGCAGGGCAGGTGGCGATGCAAGCGAAGTGCTCCGTGCTGCGGCGAATGACACCTATGAATTTGTGAAGCTGAAAACCGAGCGGAATAACAACATGATGATCTATGTCGTTATTGTGCTGGTATCGTTCCTGGTATTCCTGTTTGTTATTTTTATACTGGTCACGACATTTCTTACCACGATGGCAACCGCAGCCCAGGCAGGGGGACCAGGAGGTCCACAGTTTATAAAAAACCTTAATCTTTTCTTTTACAAGAGGTTGTTTGCCCATGCTGCCATGATCCAGGGAATATTTTCAGGCCTCGTCGCCGGTCAGATGGGTGAAGGCAGCGCAATTGCAGGCCTCAAGTATTCTGCAATCATGTTGCTGATTGCATGGATTGCATTCCGGTTCTTTGTATAACCGGGAACATTTCCTGCAGGATAAAACCTGGGAAATCAATCCCTTTGAAATTCATCCCTTGGTATCAACTGTTCCCTGAAGATATCGTTATACCCCCGATAAGATATCCTTTGGGCAGGTTTCAATGTTAGATTTCCTGAAAATTTGGCTTAATTTAAACCCTGGCGGGGTCATAAAAAAGAAGAGGGAAATACGAATACGGGAGGGAGTTTCACCCCCTCCCTGCCCCACCCCCATTAAGATATTCTTCGGGCAGAGTTTCCCGAAGGCACATTAAATTCAGAGTATTTTTTTAATAGTCTCTATCCTAACCGGGGTCGCCAAAGCGGCAGGGCGGAGCCCCGGGAGCGTGGGTTAATTTCGGAATACCCTAACCTGCAAGATACAGATAAGAGCATTTTAAAAATAAAAAGTTAGTTTTTCCTGACTTTTCAGATGATTCCCATGTCAGAAAGCCGTTTTGGGAGGTATTCCTTTGTAACAAAATCAAGCCCACGGGCCGCAAATGCCTGTTGTTCAGATTTCATCCCCATCTTGAGCTGTAAATTTATCTGCTCCCTCCAGTAATCTGTTGCAAAGCGCGGGTCAGAAAGTTCACTGTTGAGTGCAGCGATATCGCGTTCATTAAGGTGGTCTGAAGGGAGGTTGTAGTCCCTGATATCGCTCGGCTGCACACCGATAAACCTGGCCTGAGGGGTGGCAAGGATTTCTGACATATGGGCGCTTTTAATTGCCCCATATGCAACACTAGCATAAATCCGGTAGGACCAGGGGTCGCCATCGGTGAAAACGACCACCGGGAGCTTGAACTGCTCATTTATCCTGTTCAGGACACGACGGGTTGAACGGGCCGGCTGCCCCTTCAGGTGAACAAGAATCGCCTTGTAGTCCTCGTCAAACCCGTTCTCGATGAGCCGTGCATACATACCGCCGGTCTCGATCGCGATGACAAATCTGGCATCGTGACCGAGGAAATCAATGGTATCTACATTGGTTGGTATCTGGTAACCCGCCTCCCCGACATCATCCCTGCAATGGATCTTCCGCTCTCCTCTCCGTGTCACTTCCTTTAACTCGATCGCGCCGAAAATTGTTGCCCCGTCTTCTTCAGGTCGCAGATGAAAAGCCTCCCGTTGCATATCGGTGAGTATCTCAAGGTCTTCGATCAGGAAATTGCTCTCATCCTGAGCGCTGAATTTTGCTTTTTTCCAGCCTTCCGAGATGTAATATAACTCTCTTAACGTCGATGAACGGTTTTCGCCAATCTGTTTTTTTAAAAACCAGATAACCCACGCCATCTTCAGGATGTGCATCGCACTTTTTGCCGAACCTGCAGAGCGGGTACTCTCCTTTTCTCCATATTTCCAGACTTCGCTCTCGTCATCGAATTCAATATTGTGTTTTGTCCGGGTTGGAAGGTTGATTGAGGGGATTATCCCGCTTTTTATCTGGTCATACCAGTTTTGTGCAATTGTTTGCAGGCTCTCAATTGCCCGCGTATTAAGGTCTGATTTAGACATTAAGGTCCACCACCACGATTTTTCCTTCTTCGATTCCCCGGATGTCAAGGTTACCGCCTCCCCTGCCCTTCCAGGTTACCTTCCAACTGGCGCCCGGTGTCATCGGCACCTGCCAGACCTTGGTAAATTCGGTATCTAGTGATGTGACAAAATCCGCCTTTGGTTCGGCATCATCTGCATTGTCAGGGGATGTTTCGTACACCGATACCGTACCATTGAAATCCGTATAATTGTTCAGTTCGATTGTGACCGCACCACCCAACGATTGTTTCTTAACAACCATTTTTCTCATGATGCGCCCTTCAATGGGGCTGATATCCGGTACAGGCAGTTCCACAATCTCGCTTACTTTCTCTGCGATCTCGGGGATTATGGCACACACCGCCCGGGCCCGGTCTTCTGCCAACCGGTTCCTGTCTCTGCGTGAAAGGAACTGTTTTAAGTCGCGCCCAAGCTCCTGGATGGCGAGGGTAATCTCCTTTTCGATTTCCGGGATCGACGCAATCGCATCTTTGCTTTCACTGGTGAAGGGTACATTTGTCGAGGCAACATGGACAAGAATGAGTAACGGCCCGATCGGAAGGCCCTGCTGTGAAATGGAGTAACTTTTCCAGTTAATTTCAGTGATGCAGCCGGTAATTGCGCAGGCCCCCTGCTGGTACATCAGCGGCACCCGGTTTGCAAACCTGAGGATCTGTGCGTTTCCTTCAGGTGGGAGTTTTCCTCCATATCCAAGTGCAGCCTCGACCATGAAGGGATGTCCCGAAAATACAGAGCTTGGGCGTGTCCTCGACCTGATAAAATCCATCGGAAACTCTTTACGGAGGCCCCTGATAATAAGGTCCTCCCCAATCGGCGAGAGGCAGAGCGATGCAGGCGGGGCAGGGACATTTACCTGCTGCATTGCAGCAATCAATCGTTGCTGTTCATCTTTAGTCAGTTTTTTTGCGGATTTTTCGGGGGAGATTCCTGCAATCTGGCACATTTCAAGAGCCGTTTTCTTTCCGACACGGGAGAAACCTGATACAAGGAACAATTCAACCGGTTCATCACTTGATGAAAGCATCCGCTGGAGCTGCCCAATCTCGATACCGTGCGGGTGCGGCTGGATTGCCTTCGGGCATACGATGATTTCCGCGCTCACCCGCTCGAATGTTTCCGTTTCATCGTCCAGGTCGACACGGATCCGTGCGTGGGGGTTAACTATCGCCGTGTAGCGCAGGTATTCGAGGAGCCTTTTTTTAGCCGCGAGGCTGCTTTTAAATTCAATCTGGACTCGTGTCCCATGAGCCCTGTCCCATTCGATCTCCTGTGTACTGATAATATCCGGTTCGTTGGTCTCTATTTTTATCTGGAGAAGCACCTGGCAGGCCGGTGTCGCAGCACTTGTCCGGGAAATGACAAGCGTTGGCGTCCCGGTGGTAAGCTGTGCATACAGCACGGCAGCACTGATCCCAATACCCTGCTGGCCCCTGCTTTGTTTAATCTGGTGGAAGCGGGAGCCATAAAGGAGTTTCCCAAAGACATAAGGAATTTGTGCGGGTACAATACCAGGGCCGTTGTCCTCGACAATAATGCGAAATACATCCCCTGATACCCGTTTTATACCCACATAGATATCGGGGAGGACTTCCGCCTCTTCACAGGCATCAAGGGCATTATCGACTGCTTCCTTGACAGTTGTGATAATTCCCCTCGTGGGGGAGTCAAACCCCAGCAGGTGCTTATTTTTCTCGAAGAATTCTGCGACACTGATACTTCTCTGGGACTTGGCAAGCTCATCCGCGAGGACCACTCGTTACCACCTCGTGGATTGCAGATGGGAGGTCCAGTTGACGCTGTTCCCCGCTGATCAGGTCTTTTAATGTGACCGTCCCTGACTCTTGTTCGCGACTGCCGATAATTGCGACGAATTGTGCGGACTTCGATGCATGAGTGATCTGGGCCCCGATGGTGCGCCCCATGATGTCTGTTTCAGTCCGGCACCCTGCTTCCCGGAATGCCCTGGCAACCCTTAACGCGTGAGCCCTTCCTTCAGGGGTATAGACGATACCTACGACTCGCTCTGGTTTTCCTGCAGAATCCCCCAGTGAGACCATTACGCGGTCAAACCCTATTGCAAACCCTGATGACGGCACATCGTCCCCGCCAAAGAGATGAGCAAGGCGGTAAGCACCCCCTCCCAGGATCTGGTTCTCTGCACCGAGGTTATCAGCAAATGCCTCGAATACCATTCCGGTATAATAGTCGAGCCCCCGGGCAATGCCCGGGTCAACCGAATAACGTATCTCCAGTTCATCAAGCAGGCCGAATGTCTCTTCTATTCTTTCATATTCAGGGATCTTTCCGGTAATTTCTGTTACTTCGTCAAGTGATCTGCATTCGAGAAGTGTCGTAAGGGAATTATAGAGGTCTGAACTGCCCGAAACACCAAGATGACCCTTCAGGCCATCATAGTCTTTTTTATCGAGGTATCGCATTAAAATACGCTGTTCTTTTAAATCCATGTCTGAAAGCAGTGCTTTCATGAAACCCAGGTGACCGATGTGCAGGGAGAATGACACCCCTGAAGATTCAAGGAGGTCGCGGGCAAGCATGATCACCTCTGCATCCGCAACCGGTGTATCTGCACCAATCAGTTCAACGCCAAACTGCCAGAACTGGCGATAACGTCCTTTCTGCGGGCGTTCGTACCGGAAACAATCTGCGAAGTAGCACCATCGTAATGGCTTTGGGGTAACCCGTGCCTCGTTAAGGTACATTCTCTGGACTGCTGCAGTGATCTCCGGCCTGAGCGCCATCATGCGGCCCCCTTTATCCTCGAATACATACATTTCTTCGATTATCCCATCGCCCGAACGCGCAGTGAACAGTTCAAGTTCTTCAAATTCCGGCGTACATACCTCGCGATACCCCCAGCAACGGGCAACATCGCGCATACGTTTTTCTACGGCCCTCCGTTGCTCCATCTCATCAGGGAGAAAGTCCCTGGTCCCCCTTGGCTTCTGTATCATTCTTTTCTCACCATTTCCAGTCTGCTATCCTATTTTTTCCCATATCGTACCGAGCCTAAGAAACGCTCTGCGGTACTCTCGTCTGTCCATACCTTTTCCCGTGTGCCTCTGTCCCGGAGGAAAAGTGCGGCCATCACTATGCCGATCCCCAGCACCTCTGCGGAAGAACCAAGTAGCGCGATTAGAAACCCGAGGGTGGCAAGTGCACCATGCAGTACACCATACCGCGCTGCTTTCCGGTATCCCGGCAGACCCGTGCGATAATATATACGGGCATCGCGTAACCACAGGAATATAACGGCGACTGCCCCGAATAGTGCGACATATAAAAGATAGCTCATATGATGAACGTATAATTATACGTCAGACCATATCTTTATTATCAAACCATGCAACCGAATCACATGCTCAGGGACGCCCTAAAAAGGCTGAATAACGGGCAGATTTCGCTCGAGGAGGCTGTCAAGGAGATCGAAGGCTTGCGGATAGATGCAGTGGGTGATTTTGCGCGCCTTGATCTCGGCAGGGAGCTCCGGTGCGGAATACCGGAGGTTGTGCTGGCCGAAGGAAAAGATTCAGGCCATCTTGCAGATATCAGCATCCACCATGCGGAGGTGGCTGGCAGGTGCCTGATATCCCGGATCAGTCACGGGCAGCAGGAAATAGTCCGGATAAAAAGTGAACAGAAAGGGTTGAATTTCAAGTATCATGAGGCCGCAAAAATGGTAGTCCTCTCACTACCCGATGCACCTCTGCCTGCATCCACAGGAGGCGTTGTTGGAATTATTACTGCCGGTACGTCAGATATCGGAGTTGCAGAAGAGGCGAAAGTAATCGCCGAGGAGATGGGTTGCAGGGTATATACAGCGTATGATGTGGGTGCGGCAGGTATTCACCGTCTTTTCCCTGCATTAAAAGCCCTCCTTGATGCCCACGTATTCATTGTCGCTGCCGGCCGCGAGGGTACCCTTCCAGCAGTTGTTGCCGGCCTTGTTGACCGCCCGGTTATCGGGGTTCCGGTAAGCAGCGGGTATGGATACATGGGCCAGGGGAGAGCGGCCCTTGCCAGCATGCTCCAGTCCTGTTCGGTCATCGTGGTTGTTAATATTGATTCGGGGTTTACTGCCGGTGCATTTGCCGCCAGGATCGCAAATATGGTGGTATCAAAATGAGCAGGGCTTTCTATATCGGGAGGTTCCAGCCGTACCATAACGGTCATCAGAAGGTACTCCGTCAGATTGCCAAGAGTGTTGATGAGATTGTAATCGGGGTCGGAAGTGCCCAGATGAGCCACGAAATTGAGAACCCGTTTACCGGGGGTGAGAGGGTACTGATGATTACAACTGCCCTTGACGGACTTGGGTGCCCGTTTTATGTGATACCGATAGAGGACATCAGAAGAAATGCCCTCTGGGTCTCCCATGTAAGGTCACTGGCACCCCCGTTTGACATTATTTATTCCAGTAATCCGCTTGTTGTGCGGTTATTCCGTGAAGCAGGGATCCCAGTGAATTCCCCGGCAATGTATGAAAGGGCTACCCATAGCGGCACCGAAATCCGGAGAAGGATGCTTGCAGGAGAACCCTGGGAAGAGCTGGTACCCAAAGCAGTAGTAACTGTAATACGTGAGATCGATGGTGTTGAACGGTTGCGCAGGATTGCTGGTGATGACTGACCCGTTACCGGGCTTTTAGCGAACCTCACGCATGGTATCAGAAAGGATGTCTTCTTGCAGGTTGAACTGGTGTATCCCATGTTTCGGCAGTTAAAGGAAATGTTCAGGAAAGAAGATGAGCCCCCCTTAACCCTTACATCAGGTGAGATCCCCGGCTGGATAACAGCTGAGATTGCAAGTGTCGGGAATAATCAAAAAGACCATGTGAACTTGTCAAGAAGAAATATTCTTGGGAATATCGAAAAGTTAAGAGAACTTGTGGGGCTTCTTGGCTCTGCTGAGCATGAGGGGGTGCATCCAAAACTTGAGAAGGTGGTGGAAAAATCCCTGCCTCTTTTTAAAAAGGCTATACTGTCAGCACTTAACCGGCATTTCCCAGAAAATCCTGATGACTTTTATATCGCAGTTACCGAGTGCCTCAAGGGGTGTATCAAAAGCTCTGCAGGGCCCGGCCGGTACCTCATCGGGGTATTTCCCGAGGAGATGAAATCTATCCGGGCTGCTATTGACCAGGTCGGGCGTGAAATTAACTCCATGAATCCTGTCATCGCAAAAGCGCGGGGTAAGGTGGAGGAACTTAGCAGGATCAGGCAGATCTATGAGTCTTACCTTCAAACCTGTGAAGAATTACGCCAGGCAGAGGACCAGTACCCTCTGCTTACAGAACGGTCACTTGTCCTGGATGGTGAAATTAACATCATTAACGAAGAAATCAGCCGCTTAAGCCAGGACCCCCGCATACTACAGCTCGATGATTTACATACAGAAGAGAAGCAGCTGAAAGAGGAACATGAGAGAGCTCGTGGGGAGTTTTCTGCATTGGAAACAATGATCGTCCATGTGTTGAAACGGGCTGAAAAGGTTGCCCAAAAGGACCATAATGCGGCCCTTGCGAAAAAAACGCATACTCTGGCAGAACTCCTCTCAAAAACCGAAATTCCTGAAATTCCCATTCTTTGTCAGGAATTGAATGATATACTTCCTGAAATCATCGTGATGGTTGACCAGGGAGCTATTTCCCTTAAGAATAAGGAAGAACACCAGTATTTTTCCAATCCTGGATTATTGCCCGGTAAAATCCATGAAATATACTCCAGGATTGAAGGTACTGATAACCAGCTGAAAGAGATCCGAAGGAAAATCGATGGGAGCAGTTTCATAAAAGAGAAAGAATCCATGGATCGCCGCTACCTTGTGAAAACGGGTGAATTAGCAGAGGTAAAACGGAACAGGGCTACGCTCGATATGCGTCTTATTGCATTAAAAGAGGAAATTCCCTCGTTGCTTCAACAAAACGAGGAGCTAATCTCGGCATATTCCGGGAAAAAAGCTATTTTCCGCTAGAAAAGTGACGGTCCCCCGGTAATGGACCTCCCCCCCTTTTATTGCTGCTGGGCCGGTATTTTTTTATGCTTTATTGAAATTGAAGATTTCGATTACTTTTTTCATGTCCACATGTTCCTCGAAATGCAGGGCAAGCTGGTTATAAGGATCTGCAGCTGCCATCCCTTTCAGTTGCATAAATGGCTCTCCTTTCTTTTCATAGAGGTACGAAAGGAGTGCATCGATAACAGGGGGATTTGACAGAAGACCATGCATGTAGGTACCGATGACAAGGCCATCGGCTGATACGGCACCCTCGTTATCAAAGGCTTCCTGGTCCTCTCCCTTGTCTGTAATACCCATATGGATCTCGTACCCGTTTACCTCCCCGATTCCTGACAATATTGGAGGGACCGGGTTGGCATGATGGCGCACCTGCGTGGTATTCTTATCATAGCTGATGAACCTCGTTACTCCGTTAAGGAATCCTAGTCCCTGATATATTCCTTCACGGGATTCTACGCCAGAATCGTGCAGTTCGCGTCCCAGCATCTGGTAACCACCGCATATTCCGATTATCGGTATCCCTGCATTTCGTGCCAGGGTAATTCTTCCTGCCCCGCCACTTCGGTGCAACTCCATTAAATCTTCGACGGTATTCTTTGTCCCTGGTATAATGATACAGTCATATCCTTCGAGTGGTTCTCCCGGGGTGACATAGTTCACTGCGGCATGTTGTTCAAGGAGTTCGAAATCAGTGAAATTTGAGATATGCGGGTGGTGTATTATCGCTATCCTGACCGGATGCGGTCCTTCTTTTTTATCCCCAAGTGAAAGTGAGTCCTCACTTGGGAGTGGTATATCACAATATGGTATCACACCCAGCACCGGAACCCCGGTCAGGTTCTCGATGATATTGATTCCCGGGGAGAAAATCTCTGGGTCCCCCCTGAATTTATTGATAATAATTCCCATTACAAGCTCCCTGACTTCAGGAGGGAGGAGTTGCAGTGTGCCGTATATGGATGCAAAAACACCCCCCCGCTCAATATCAGCAACAAGTATGATAGGTATCTTCAGGGTTGTTGCAAGCCTGATATTCGCTATATCCCTTGAATAGAGGTTTACTTCGGCAGCCCCACCAGCCCCTTCCACGACAATATGACCATATTTAGCCTTGAGTCTGTTTGCAGATTCAACGGCAATCCCGAGAAGGTAGTCGGTCTCCTGGTAATACGCGGAGATAGCAACATCCTTGTAAGGATGACCCAGCAGGACTACCTGCGACACAGTCCCGCCTTTTGGCTTTAACAGGACCGGGTTCATATCAGCATCCGGTTCCAGTTTCGCTGCAATTGCCTGCATTGCCTGGGCAATACCAATCTCACAGCCGTCCTGGGTCACAAAGGAGTTCAGGCTCATGTTCTGCGATTTGAATGGTGCTACCCGGTACCCCCGGTTGACCAGGGCCCTGCACAGGGCTGCGACAATTGTGCTTTTACCTACATGTGATGCAGTACCAAGGACCATAACAGACATTAGTAATGTACATTGCATGCCTAGAATTTTAAATACGATTGAGTTTCTTAACTCCTCTTTATGCCAGGGGAACGAAAGCAATTCCTAGTGTGAATCTGATTAATTCTTAAAATATTGCCTGTAATTACCTTATATGACTGGAAATATTCCCGGAAATAACCCCATTTGCATGCCAACAAATAAATAACGTAACTTTAAAGGTACAGGTAATGAACGGTGGGATTTGTCCAACCTGTGGACTACCTAAAGAACTATGTATTTGTGAGGAGGTAGCAAAGGAGCAGCAGAGGATCAATGTCAAGGTCAATAAGAGACGGTATGGAAAAGAAGTCACCGTTATTGAGGGACTAGACCCGACTGATATTGATCTTGAAGACCTCTCGAAGTATATGAAAGGAAAGCTTGCCTGCGGTGGCACGGTGAAAGGGAATTCAATTGAACTGCAGGGAAATCATCGCGAGCGTGTTAAAGAGCTGCTTGCCGACAAGGGATACAGTGTTGACAATATAAATTAATCCCGGGAATATTAGTGGCATGAACGGACTGGAATTCTGATTCCCGGGTTATATTACAGTTCGGGAGCTTCTTTTTTTTAAGCACATACAAACCATGACCTTTTGCATCTGATTTATCAGGGGTAGAGACCTTTGGTCCGTTATAGAAATCGTTACTGCTATGCCTGGTATTTTTTTGAGCAGATGTGTAACAAAAAACTAAAAAAACGTGCATGAAGCCAGATAGCTTCGCACCGAGGCAATGAAAATTTGGGAAACCATTTTTTTACACCCACTGCGTTGTTGGATCCAAAATTTTCATGACAAAATTTACAGTTTGGAAAAAAAATCAAGAGGGTTTGTTGAAACACACATGAACGGGAAGTTCACCCCCGGACGATGGAAAAAGCATCGTTTAAAAAATCTCCATATATTAGGGTATAATCAAGCATTTAATATGAAAATCCCCCCCTGGCATTTTTATTTTGTATGCTCGTGGCTTTTTGGCATCAGGTCTGGTTTCATGGGAAATGCTCTCAAATCTATCTTGCAGATTAGGGTATTCCGGCTCCGTAGAAATGCTCTAATAACTCTAACGATTTCGGGTTGTTCTGAAATTAAACTACGCTCCCGGGGCTCCGCCCCGCCGCTTTGGCGACCCCGGTTGGGATAGAAACTATCCCCAAATACTCTGAATTAATGAGCCTTTGGGAAACCCTGCCCGAAGAATATCTTAATCGGGGTGGGACCGGGAGGGAGTGAAAACCCCTCCTGTCTGAGCAGTCCTGTTATTTTTTATTCCGCGTAGAATTTCTTCAGAGCGAATTAAGTCTATTTGCGGCGTTTTTTATCTTTTCCGGGTTTTATCATTGAGTGAAGGTCCAGCAGGTAATTGCCCTCCGTCCCGATTCCGACGACGCGTTCATCAGAGTTTGCAAGCTTTTCAATATTCAGCTCGTAGGTACCGGGAGCAATGATCCTGATACTTTCGACCCTGTCGTGGCATTCCTTTTTTTCATCCGGTCCGGTGCTCACTACCAGTACCTGGTCTGGGGCCTCTTTTGCGAGGGCCTCAGCGGATTGCTCCAGCATTATATCTTTATTCCTGTCATTTTCCCCGACATACAGGAATTTTCTGCCACCGCAACTTTCACACCCGCGCAGAATGACGGGGGACGCATCCTTGTAGTCCCTCCCGCACTGCACACACTTATGGGGCATTGATATTCACCGTGTTGATATCCAGGCGCTAATCTGGTCTTTATCTTTTTTGATCATTTTCAACTGGTTTGCCGGCCCGATTACGGTGAGTCTTGTTGAGGTTGAGTGCCTGCCAATAAGCCTCGACAGGAATGAACCTTCTTCGCGCGACGGGTATGTTTCCATCTCAATACCATTGAAATCATCAGGAAGGATCTCTTTCATGGTCATCTCGATAAGTTTGCTCTGTTCATCAGGTTCAAGCCCCTTTTCCAGAATGACGATTGTTCCCTGCCTGACTTTATCCAGTATCAGGTGAATTTTCTCCATCGACGTCATATTTTCAAGACTTTCCTGCGAGATTAGGTCGATCTGAACCCCCTGTAACATCTTTTAATCACCTGAAGGAATGCACCATCTGTTCATAGAGTTCTTCAATATTCTTACCCTCAAGGCAGGAGATCGGCACAACCGGGTGCTGGGGGAATGCGCTCCTGATCTTCTGCGGGGCTGCATCCGGAAGATCGATTTTATTGGCCGCAATAATGACGGGAAGTTTCCTGCTCTCGATGATCCCAATCATCATGATATTGACCTGCTGGAATGGGTCCGAAGTACTGTCAAGCATATAGACGACGCCGTCAATATCCTCCCGGAGCCAGTGCATTGCTTCAGCGACACCCTCTGTTGCTTCCCTGGCCCGGGTGATTGCCTCTTCCTTGTCAAGGCCATACTCGAGAAATTCCTTATAATCAATTTTCGTGGTCACTCCTGGTGTATCAACGATATCTATTGTTATCGAATGCCCGTTCGCACCCGAGATGCAGAGGTCCTGTTTCCGGAGAGCCCTTCGGGTCTCATGAGGGATTTCACTTACGGCTCCCACCGCGTCCCCGGCCCAGTCACGGGCTATCCGGTTTGCCAGTGTTGTCTTCCCTGCGTTAGGTGGACCATAAATCCCAATTCTTGAGCGTTTTTTCTTAAAAAACGCGGAGAGGAATCTTGAAAATCTATTTTTTGTCTGGACAAAAATATCCATCAAACACCTCGCTCTGATGCTGCCGGTTGTGTCATCACAATAATCCTTATGAAGAGATCAGTGGCGCTGCATATTATCATATGCAATACTCCCTTTTTTATTTTTTTTAATGGATTGTAAAACCCGGGAATCCCCTTCAGGGAAGTATATATACACCAATTTCTTTATATTGGTGTCTTGCAGTAATGGTAAACTGTAGCATCATATGGAGGTGAACTCTTGAATAATGAAAAAGACCAGATCCATTTCGAGACCCGTATCCCGTTAAACGAGATCATGCAGAGCAATCCGACAACAATCGGGTACGAAGCGACTGTGGCGGAAGCTGCAGCCTCAATGTGCAGGGACGAAGTGGGCAGTTGCATTGTTCTCAAAAATAACCTGCCGATTGGCATTGTCACCGAGGAGGATATTAACTGTAAGGTCGTGGCGAAGGACAAGAGACCTGGTACCGTAAAGGTCGGCGAGATCATGAGTACCCCGCTGATAACGGTATCAGCAGGTAAAACTGTCGGAGATGCAGCCCATATGATGATCAAGCACCGTGTAAGGAGGTTACCAGTTGTTGACGACGATAACTCGGTAATCGGTATTGTGACGGTGCGGGATCTTCTCACGGTATCTACCGAGATCAATGAGCTGATGGCGGACCTGATTGAGGTGAACCGGATAGAAGAAATTGAAATGGGTATGTGTAACCGTTGCGGCCAGATGTCAGATGACTTAAAGCGGATCGACAACGTCATGCTTTGTTCATCCTGCAGGGAGGAGGAGTTCCTTTAATGAAAATGGTTGCAGACTTCATGGTCGAGGTACCGCTGCTCAAAAAGGATGATACGGTGACGAAGGCCCGTCAGATCCTCAGGGATGATTCCTTTCGTGAGATATACATCCATGACGGGAAAAAAAAACTCCTGGGATATATTGATATTACTGACGTGCTGCAAATCAGGTCAACGAAATCAAATGTGACGGTTGAGGGTTTTATGAAAGAACCCGCGGCCGTTTTGGAAAATACGCCAATTGAACATGCGGTGCGCGAGATAAGGGAATTCCGGACTGACAGTGCTGCAGTTACTGACACGAAGAGATATATTATCGGGGGTGTGATTATTTCCGACCTGTTCCCGATTATCATCACACGGCACGAGCTCAGGGGACTGGCGGGAGATTATATGACGAAGAAAGTAATTTCCTGTGCGCCGGAGGACCATGTCCAGAAAGTCTATAACCTGATCATAGAAAGTGGGTTTTCAGCGTTTCCCGTGATTAAAAAGGATAAGTGTCTCGGGATAATTTCAAGCAGAGATCTCCTCAAGGCGGGGAGAGTCCGCAGTGTAATCGAAAATAATGCATCAACACCGATCGAGACCATAATGACCAAAACGGTCATTTCCGTCTCACCCGAAGAGCCCGTTCAGTCAGCGGCTGCACTTATGGTACGGTACGATATCAGCCGCGTTCCGGTCCTTGAATCGACCCGCGTTGTGGGTATACTGGACCGGCATGACGTCATGAAGGCGCTGGTACTGGCATAGCTGTACCGCGAATATCGGTGACAATTAGAATAAGGGAATTTGCCGTCAATAAAGGATTAGGGTAGTGTAACCATGCATCATGATCGTTCGATTAAACCGGTTGGTAAATCTGTCAGAATGCCCGGGAATCTTGACCGGGGCCCGGTAGAGTTTAAGTCCCACATTTCTTCGCATGACGGGGAAATAATGGCGATCGCAACAAGGGATGTAGTCTCGGTCCAGCCGAGTATGAGCATCATCGCTGCAGTTGAAACAATGACCCGGTGTGGTTTCCGGCGGCTACCTGTAATTGATGCGGGAAGTCGGAAACTCCGCGGGATTGTCACATCCGGTGACATCATTAACTTCCTTGGAGGCGGTGACAAATACAATCTTGTCAAAGTCAAGCATGACGGGAACCTCCTTGCAGCAATTAACGAAAGTGTCCGTACTATTATGACCCCTAAGATGACTACGCTTCCCGAGTCGTCAACGATCGCTCATGCTGTCGAAATAATCATCAGCAGGATGGTTGGAGGAATACCGATAGTGGGCCACGATGACACGATGGAAGGGATCGTGACAGAACGTGATGTCATGAAGACTCTAGCCCATGAGATATCTGACCTTTGTGTGGAGGATATTATGAGCACGTCGTTACGGGTTACTTCACCGGACGCCCCGATTGGGGCAGTGACCAGGGATATGACCCGTCACCGGTACAGGAGACTTCCGGTTGTGACCGATGATGTGCTGTACGGGATTATCACAACGACCGATATTGTACGGTATCTTGGTGAAAAAAAGGTTTTTTCCGGCATGGAGACCGGGGATGTGAAAGAAGTGATGACCTTATCGGTAAGGAACCTCATTTCGGGTAAGCTCTTTACCACGGTGCCGGAAAGGAATGTGAATGATGTTGCCCGTGAAATGTTTGAACGGAACGTTGGGGCGCTGCCGGTAATCGAGGACGCAAAACTGATCGGTCTTGTAACCGAATTTGACCTCGTAAAAGCATTCGCACAGGGGAGATCAGGATGATTGCATCGGATATCATGACAACCCCGGTATATGTGGTAGGGCCTTCGGAGAACATTGCACATGCAAGAAACCTGATGTTAAAACACAAAATATCCCGGTTGCCTGTTGTACAGGAAACTGGTCTTATGGGTATCATTACCAAGAAGGACATCGGTTACAGGCTGCGTCACACCGAACCCGTATGGAGGAGGCGACCCATAGACCTGGTACCGGTGGAACTCCTGATGACACCCGACCCATTTTCGGTAAAGCCCGATGAAGTGGTGAAGACAATTGCAGGACTGATGGTTACCCATGATATCAGTGGTCTCCCGGTTATTGAAGACCTTAAAATTGTGGGAATTGTGACAAAATCAGATATTTTCAGGTCTGCATATCTTGGGAGCCTGACGCTCGAGGTCAGTGATCTGATGGAAGACGCAATCACCGTCAGCCGGTACCACTCGCTTGACCATATTGTGAACCTGATGATCGAACGGGATGATAAACTCGTGGTAGTCAACAACGATGGCACGCTCGCAGGGATCATTACTGAAAGCAACCTGGCGTTCTACAAGTGTACAGATAAAAAGAGCGGAGATATGCCGGAAAAGGATATTATACGGCTTAGAAAGGAGGAATCAGCAGGGAGAAAATATTACCGGGATGTCATGTCGGTATCGGTGGTCGCTGAAGATGTGATGACCGGGCCTGTGGTAACCATAAGCCCCGAAGACCGGATTTGCGAGGCGGTACTTCTCATGCGTGAGAAGCATGTAAGCAGCCTTGTTATAGTTGAAGGAGATGAAATCAAAGGAATCCTTAAAAGAGATGATATCATAAAGGAAGTGGCAAAATGAGCGAAGAATTACTTATCCGGGATATCATGTCAAAGCCCGTGACGATTGCAAAATCTGCAGCCATCACAGAAGCACTTGACAAAATGCTCAGTGAGGCGGTTGACCCACTGATTGTAGTAAATAACGGTTCAGTGGTTGGGACTATTTCAAGAAGGACAATCGCGGAGACCCTCGGCAGCAAGAAGAACTCCGGACTTTCTCCCTCCTCAATTCATGTGTCAAACTCAATGGAAGAAGATTTTACAACGGTATATCCTGACCAGGATCTCGATGTACTGGTTCCGCTTCTCCAGCATTACAAACTTGTCGTGGTGTATGATGAAGATCACCGGCTGATTGGTCAGGTAAGTGCCCAGGACCTGCTGAAAGTATACAGGCCCGAAGGCAGCGTGAAGGAACTGATGGAACCTGCCTGTACTATAGATGCTGAAGAGCGTGTTGTGCACATGCGGCGGAGGATGCTTGATGACAATATCCACCGGTTCGTAGTGACTGAAAACAACAATGTTATCGGTATTATCACTGAAACTGATGTGGCTACAGCGATGAGGAAATTCCGCAAGATGGTTGAGGACCGTCATCAGGACCACCGTATCCGGAACCTTCTGGTGAAGGACATCATGACGTCACCGGTGATCACGGTAACAGGGGACAAAAAGATCACGGGTGTTATTGAAATGATGGTCAAGAAAAATATCAGTGCAATTCCCGTGGTTGATAACAATAACCTTGTGGGCATGGTAACAAGAAATTCGCTGATCAGGGCATTATAACCGAATCAACCGGTTTCCCCCTATTTTTATTTTACGAATCGCTGAGTTTTATTCCTGCAGATTGTTTACGCTATGTGGCTTTTCAAAGGTTCCCTTCTGCCATATGGTAAACCGGGCTGTAACGTTCATCTAAATTCGAAAATCCCGCTTAATTTTTTTAATTCCTGATTTGACAATCATTATATCAAATCCCACCTATAGATTTTTCAGACAATGGCGATGAAACCGACAATCCCTGTAAATCCTGTTGCTGATATCACCCTTCTCCTCGAAGGGATGAGTAATACCGGGTTCCAGGGCAGGAAACTTGGCGAGTCCGTAGGGGTATGGTCTGATATGATTAAGGACCCGGACTGTACGATTCTGCTCGGGTTGTCCGGCGCCATGATCCCCGGGGGTATGCAGAAGTGCCTGATAGAACTCGTTGAACGGCACTATGTGGACGTAATTGTTTCGACGGGGGCCAATATTTTCCACGACGTCTGCGAGCATATCGGTGTGCGGCACTACATGGGTCATCATCATGTTGATGATGGACACCTGTTCTCCCAGGGAATTGACCGGATATATGATGTATTTGCGTACGAGGAGCAGTTCAGGAATGTAGACCGCCAGATTGCTGATTTTGCTGGTAAAATTGCACCGTTTAATGGGTCCTCAGCTGAGTTCATACGGATGTACGGGGAATTTCTGCTCAGGATGCATCCGGAAGGTTCGTCACTGATCGGGAGTTCGGTGCGGAGCGGGGTTCCGGTATTTATTCCCGCGATCTCGGATTCTTCAATTGGTATCGGGCTCCTCATGGCGAGGAGAGATGGTATCCGGGTAGATATTGACCAGATCGCAGATGTTGACGAGATTGCAAAGATTGTCGAGGGCTCAAAAAAGACGGGCGTTATCTATATTGGTGGTGGTGTCCCAAAAAATTTTATCCAGCAGACCCAGGTAATTGCATCAATTTACAAGAGCAGGCAGGAAGGTCATGCCTATGCGATTCAGTACACTACCGATGCACCCCATTGGGGTGGGTTGTCGGGATGCACATTTGAAGAGGCTATCAGCTGGGGAAAAGAGTCTGTACATACCCCGAGGGTCCAGTGTTTCTGCGATGCGACTATTGCCCTCCCGCTGGTCACCGCAGCCCTGATCAACAGTGGGGTATCAAGGGCAGACCGTTCCCTGTGAATATCATTATTGCATGGTGACAGTTTCTGCTGCAAACGCTATGAAATATACATTAAAAAGACAATATTTCAACGAATTGTTCTCGTTGCCGGTTTTCCCTCCCTCCGGTTTGCAGCTCCATGACACAGAAAAGATTATCACCCGGTCTGATCCATATAATGAAGCACCATTCATGGAGCAGCCAAAATGCGCTGCGAGTGTCGAAAGATGCGAGATTCGCTGTTGAGGTAGCCAAGCCTGGTATGGCGCAGGTTTGCTAAACCTGTGTCCCCCTGGGACTCGAGGGTTCAAATCCCTCCCTCAGCGTTAAGAGCAAATCTCAGTTCAGAGGGATTGGATGGCTCAGGAAGAGGACATAAAATACTTTGTACGGATCAGCAACTCTGATCTGGATGGGACGAAGCAGGTCAAGGTTGCCCTTACGGGCATCAAGGGCGTGGGCAGACACACCGCAGGTGTGATAACCCGGCTTGCCAGTGTCAACGGACACGATATAATGGGACGTCTCAAGGATGAGGATGTAGACCGCTTACGAGCTGTGGTGGAGAACTATACAGAGAGAGTCCCGGCGTGGATGGTCAACCGGCCCAAGGATGTATATACTGGAGAAAGCAGGCACATTTTTGGCACCGACCTATCGACCGCCCTCGACGAGGATATCAATCTGATGAGGAAAATCCGCTGCTACCGTGGGATCAGGCATGAAACTGGCCAGAAGGTCCGTGGACAGCGTACCAAGTCCACCGGGCGTACCGGTACCACCGTGGGTGTGAAGAGGAAGAAAGAGTAAGTGGTGAAATAGATGGGTTACCCAGGTAAGAACCACAAACAGTACCAGACGCCAAAACGGCCCTTCGAAAAGACAAGGATCGAAGAAGAAACCCGCCTGGTCATAGAATACGGGCTCCGGAATAAAAGGGAGGTCTGGAAAGCACAGGCCTACCTCCGGCGCTACAGGAAAGCAGCACGAGATCTCCTCTCTCTGATGTCAGCAGGTGTTGACGTTCAGACATTTGAGACAAAAAAGGCTGTACTGATTGATCATATCCAGCGGATGGGCCTTCTTGGACCAGATGCAGATATTGATGATGTACTGTCTCTGAAAGTACCGGCACAGCTCGAAAGGCGCCTTCAGACGCTTGTACACCGGCAGGGGCTTGCAAGGTCGCCGAAACAGGCACGCCAGCTTATTACCCACGGGCATATCGCTATCAACGGCAAGAGGGTATCAATTCCGGGATACCGTGTTAAACGGGTAGAGGAAACGCAGATATCCTACTACGGGAAATCCCCGCTGACATTATCAGACCATGCAGAGCGGGCAAGAATCGGCAAGGTCGGTAGGTAATCATGGCAGCAGACAAGGAAAAATGGGGAGTAGCGCATATATTCGCATCCTTCAACAATACGATCATCACGGTGACGGACCTCTCGGGAGCCGAGACGGTGACAAAGAGCAGTGGTGGAATGGTCGTCAAGCAGGACAGGAACGAAAGTTCACCCTATGCAGCCATGCAGATGGCTTCAAACGTTGCACAGGTGGCACGTGAGAAGGGTATCACCGGTGTCCACGTCAAGGTCAGGGCACCGGGCCGGGGAAAACAAAGAAGCCCGGGACCTGGAGCACAGGCCGCAATTCGTGCACTGGCCAGGGCCGGCATGCGGATCGGGCGTATTGAAGATGTAACTCCGGTCCCGCACGATTCTATCCGGGCAAAAGGCGGAAGGCGTGGGCGGAGAGTCTGATGGAGATAATATTCAACAGGATTGACGAAAATTCATGCCGTTTCCAGATAGGGCCGGTCAATACAGCCTTTGCCAATTCATTCCGCAGGGCAATGATCGGAGAGGTTCCTACGCTGGCGATAGAAGATGTCCGTATTTATGATAATACCAGTGCACTCTTTGATGAAATGCTTGCACACCGGATCGGACTGATACCGATCAGGACCGACCTGTCGAGCTATGTCAGGAGGGAAGAGTGTTCCTGTAATGGAGAAGGGTGTCCGGTATGCAGGGCTACGTTTACCATGAGCGTGGAAGGTCCGGGAATGGTATATTCAAGAGACCTTATTCCCGAAGACCCGGCAACAACACCGGCCTATGATAATATCCCTATTGTCAAGTTGACAAAAGATCAGAAGGTTGTCGTAGAGGCCCATGCGATCCTCTCAACAGGAAAAATCCATGCGAAGTGGCAGCCGACAACGGCATGCGGGTACAAGAATTATCCTCTTATTACCATCGGCGAGGCATGCGATGGCTGTGGCCAGTGTGTTGAAGAATGCCCGAGGATGGTCCTTGAGGTGGATGGTGCCCGCGTAAAGGTAGTTCCAGGCCGAATAGAGGAGTGTTCTCTCTGCGGGTTATGTGAAAAAGCATGCCTTGGAAGCGGTATCGGGGAAGAACCGGCAATCAATGTCTCATTCGAGAAAAAGCGTTATATATTCGTAGTAGAAGGCGACGGTTCCCTGCCGGTTAAGGAGATCATCGTGCATGGTCTCCAGTTTATTAAAGACCAGTCCGAGGAGCTGAAAGAGAAGATCGGTGAAATATCGGGAGGTACAGGAGATGAAAAGCAGGAGTAAGACCAATCCGCGCCTGGTAAACCTCATCTCACTGCTGAAGAACACTTCGCGTGAGAACGGGGTTAATATCTGGCGGGATATTGCCACAAGGATTGAAGCATCCAGTAGTAAGTATGCTGAAGTGAACCTGAGCAAGATCAATCGTTATGCC
>CAIKOD010000176.1 GCA_903828975.1 uncultured Methanomicrobiales archaeon
GAATATGGCGGTTCCTGCAAACGGATTAGGAAACACGACCCCGATACGGGGCAATTCTGAAATAGCGGAGATTCCTGTGTTGATACCCAGAATCAGGGTTCCATTTCCGGGCAGGGTGATTGTTTGGTTGGTCCTGAGATTTGTAGCTGTAATACTGTCTATTTGTGTTGTTGCCCCGGTTCCGGTAAAGGTGACGCTGATGTTCTGGGCAATTACAGAGATGCCGATGGCACACCAAAGGAAGAAAAATGCAATTGCTTTCATATGGTATTATTTGATTCGCTGGTTATTATTTTATTGGACTAAAAGTTTTGTAATGGCAACTTCATGATTGTTCTGAGTTTTAAGCAAATAGAACCCCGGTGCAGCTTTTGGAAGATCTAATACCAAGGTCTGCTCTCCTGTACCACAGAACCGGCTTTCCTTCAGGATCATTTTCCCGGTGAGGTCGATGAGTGATAGGATTACTCCCGAATTCTGTGACAGGGTTAGCGATATCTTCACAGACCCCGATGTAACGGGATTAGGATATACCGCAACAGTGAATGGTTGTGCTGCCTCAGTATATATTCCTGAAATACAATCAAGCGCCGCCATAAGGACCTCATCAACTCCCTCCCGGATCCCCTGAATCGTAGGTGCTACAATGGAATCAATCTTAACTCCGTTCCGCTGCTGCTGGTAACCATCAGCATAATACCAACCGAGGGAGGTGAAATAGGCATCTATTCCACCGGGTAAGTTCACTATACTGATAGTTCCATCCGCTCCTGCAGTTTGCGTTCCGATCACTTTGGCCTTTGGATGGTACGAAAGATACTGGCAGGCACACTCAGCCTGACTTTGTGTTTCCTGGTTAACCAAAATGTATACTTTACCGGCATAGGGATTGGGATTCTCCCAGGTGCCAGTATTATTGATATCGGTCATCTTATAGTACCATCCCGGAAAAAAATAATGGCTGTTTGCTCCAGTACCCGTAGTCAGGGCAGGTAAATAAAAAAGTGCACTGGTAATCGGAGAATGGAAAAAATAGGGTGCCAACGACAATAGAGTTGCATTCGGATAATTTCGGATATCGAAAATAATTGCAGGGGCAGATTTTAGTGCGTTATACATTGCAGGAACTTCTGCCGGTAAGAGCTTTCCCATATTAACATAGCCGTAGCCGCATAAGGTTGTCATATAGGATATCGGTAACCCTCGTTCTTGTTCCCATCCAACCCAGGTATTTTGATCGTCTGTTCTTTTGGTAGTTATGGTATAAGATTGGCCTGATTTGTTGGATAATGTCATTATTATTTCGGTATTCAAACCACCCCGAATCATGTGATCATATAGGTCACGGTACAAAGAAGCCTGGGTTGAGCAAGAGATAAAATGGGCCAGTGAATCCTCGATTACCCGTATTTCTTTTCCGTTTAAAGCGATAAGAATATCTCCTCGATTGACCCCGTCGATGTTACTAACTTTAGTTACAACACATTGATTTTGTATTCTTTCAAACCGGATTTTCGGCCGATACTTTCCTTTCCAAAATTGATCATATAAAACGTTGCTAATTGTATATCCGTGA
>CAIKOD010000177.1 GCA_903828975.1 uncultured Methanomicrobiales archaeon
GGACAAAAAGATCAGGTCGATGCGAGCGGAGTTAGAACGATTGCAAAAAACCGGGAACTTCTGGATCAGCAAATCCCTGCATCAAACGATTCTTACAGCCGCTGGTGAAAGCAAAAAATAATTTTTTTGGGGACCCCCCCTAAATCCCGCCCCATTCCAGCCCCTTTATTGCAAAAATAAGCCGGTATCCCCCCTTTACCCACCCTTTGCCAACCCTAAATCTAACGCAAACCCGGTTTTTGTGCAGTAACACCAGCATTGCAGCCCGTTAATGCAAATACGCATGAATTTACCTTATTTTAAAACAACGGCCATACTCCCTTGTTTCGCCCGGTTTGGGGGGTGGAATGGCGTTGGTTTGGCTTAGCCTGGTATAACTAGCCAGCTCGAATGGATGGAAACGGGTGCGACAGGAGGGGGAATGCGTATTTGGGGGGATAATGTGGGTATTATATATATGTACAAACTACCGGACAGTAGATAAATGGAAGAAATTGGGGGAGATCACACAGAGTCCCCACGGGAGTCATGAATAAAAGGCAGGTATCGAAAAAAAAGAGATGAACCCGGGGATCGAGAGGCTCTTCATCACTAAGCTCAAATATCCTGATATAGAGAACCGTAGAATCATGTATAAGGTGGATTGATAAAATGATTGTTCAACAGGGAGGGTTGGAATGCCTCCCGGAAATAATCCGGCGGATTCTGGAAGTTGCGGCCCCTGATAAAATTATACTCTTCGGATCAGGCGCCAGGGGGACCATGGGACCTCACAGTGACCTTGATCTCCTGGTTATTAAAGAAGGGTCATATCCGTCCAGGAAAATAGCAGGGGAAATATACATGAAACTCCGGGGTATTCCTCAGGCTGTCGATGTGATAGTCGTTACCCCCCAGCAGGTTGAGCGGTTCGGCAGGTCGCCATATAGGGTGATATATCCCGCATTACATGAGGGAAGAGTGGTATATTACCGGAGAGAATCGCATTCCTGAGGACCCCAGAGAATGGCTTGCCCGTGCAAAGAGCAGCCTGTGCCTCGCAGGGATGGATGTGGAGGGGGTTACTGTATGAGGATCTTTGCTACCAGGCCCAACAGGCCGCCGAAAAAGCAATAAAGGCAGTCTTCATCTCACGAAATATCCCGTACCCTTATATTCATAGTATCAATACCCTGCTTACAATCCTTGAAAATGGGGGTGTGACAATTCCTGAGCGGATCTGGAACACCTCAACACTTTCCATTTACGCCACAGGCACGAGATACCCCGGATTCGAACCAGTAACAAAGGATGAGTACCTCGAAGCAGTCAGGTTTGCCGGGGAAGCTGTATCATGGTCTGAAGAAATAATCGGCCACTGATAAAACAGATGAATAGAAAATAAAATGCACGGATTGGTGAAACCCGTAGAGGTAGTGCAACAGTGACTCTAACTTGGTTTGAGATCACCTGGGATAAAAGATGTGCCGACGCATAATGTTGTACATTTTTCGGATTTCCTATCTAGGGAGGTCACTTTCGGCGATCTCCTCGATAATGGCGGGATCCGAAATTTTTATTCTGCCCCGAAATCGTCGTGATGCTGGCACCTGATTCATATTGCCCGTAACATCAATTGCAGATTTCATTTTGCCTGTGGTCAGAGTTAGTTACTCCGGCTTTTGGCGAACTACTCCAGTAGGGGACATGATTACTATAAACCATTGTCTACGGCTATGAAATCAGGTTAGTATGCCATTTAATTCGTCAAGACCTCATCACCAACGAACCAAAATACCAAAACTTCACCTTTTTTGGGTTGTATCAGAATATACGCTAATATCACCCCATTCCAGCCCCTTTATCGCAAAAATAAGCTGATATCCCCCTTTGCCAACCTCATTCCTGACGATGACCAGGTTTTTGGGCAGTAACGTCTGCATCGCAGCCCGTTAATGCAAATGCGCCGTAATTTGCCTTATTCGAAAACAACGGCCATAATCTCTTGTTTCGCCCGGTTTGGGGGGTGGAATGGCGGGGGTTTGGCGCAGCCTGGCAAAATCTCCAAGTTAGTGTGAGTGAAAACTGGGTGGGTAAATGCCACAAATGAAGCATTGTAGTCCATAAGACCAAAATTTATTCATGTTGCCCCACAATGTAGGTATGATATGACCACAGCATGCGTCGATCTCTATACACTCGTTATGCATAAACGGGA
>CAIKOD010000178.1 GCA_903828975.1 uncultured Methanomicrobiales archaeon
GCTCGTGATTTCTTTGGGATTTGACAAAAAGATTGACATACAACGGCTTTCTGAGTGGTGAGTTGGTAAGGGGGCTAATATGGATATTCCCTGAATTTTGTTATTTTGTCATGAAAATTTTTGATCCAACAAGGCAATGGGTGTAAAAAAATGGCCTTTCAAATTTTCATTGCTTTGGTGCGAAGCCATCTGGCTTCATGCAAGTTTTTTTAGATGCTCGGGAACATTAATTGCTCATATTGATTGATGGATGCTCATGACAGAACCTGTCGATGCGATACGGGCAATTCATAATGCGTTCAGAAAAGACATGTGGCAAATTGATACTGCAGCATTTGACTCAGCAAAGGGAATGGAAGGTCTTGAAGCAACAATCGAACGGTTCCGTTTCTTTAACGAAATATTGGTCTGGCATGCAAAAGGTGAAGAATTAGCCATCTTCCCTGCACTCGAGAATGTCGCCCCCCTTGTTGCTGAAGCATATGTGAAAGATCACCGTGGACTGGACCTGGCATTTGACGACTTGAATAATTCATATTCCGCACGAGATGCTTTAAAAACCGCCCGGGCTACCGCCGCATTTCGTTTTCATCTGGATATTCACCTGGACAAGGAAGATACACACCTCTACCGTATTTTCAGGGAACGAATCCCCCTGGGCGATCAAGGGAAGGCGGTTAGTATCATGGCCAGCACGATTCCACCGGAACGGTTCCCTGATGTAGTGGGGTGGCTGTTCCCCTTAATCGGGAACGATGATCGTGAGAATGTGACCCGTATATGGCAGATAGTGTTACCTGCTCCCGCCTTCGCCGGTGTGAAGAAGCTCATTGAAAAGTCCGTTGGCAGCGACTGGAGTGAACTCAAACGTCGGATTCCAACATTGTAAATCGATGGATTTGACGATTTTTAGTAAACTGCTAAGACAGGAGGGGGTTTCACCCCCTCCCTGCCCCCCCATAAGATATTTCTTGGGCAGGGTTTTCATAAGACTCCTTAATATTCCAGAGTGTGGGGGACAGTCACTATCCCAACCGGGGTCGCCACAGCGGCGGGGCGGAGCCCCGGGAACGTCAATAGATTCGGTACAACCAAGAATATGTAAGATTTTTCTGTTATTCCTGTCGATGGTTTTTCCCTCCCGTTGTCCTATTGTTCATCCCTGACTCTTTCATTAAAAGATGTTATGTGGGAGCCGGTTGCATAATATTCCAGAATGATCCTTGTCGACTGGCAGATCCTTGACCGCATCAACAGGGGCTATATCAGCATAGACCCTTTCGACCCGAACCTTGTACAGCCGAACTCCCTCGATATCCGTCTCGGGGACCATTTTGTCTGGTACGAGGCCGGGGACGAAGTGATTGATCCCTACCAGAAGGAGACAATCACAGCAGATACAAAGGAACTAACCGCTGATTGCGTGGTTATTGAACCCGGCCACTTCATGCTTGCGGAGACATTCGAGGTGATTTCCCTCCCGGATAATATCGTTGCAAGCATCGAGGGAAAAAGCAGCATAGCAAGGCTTGGTGTAGAACTCCACCAGACCGGGGGGTGGATCGACGCAGGTTTCTCAGGGTCGATAACCCTTGAGATGTGTAATGTCAACCAGCGCCCGGTGAAGGTGTATGCGGGGATGCCGATCGGACAGCTGGTGTTCTATACGACTGAACGGGCGTCACGGCCATACAACCTGAAAGGGGATGCGAAATACATGAACCAGAGACAAGCCACCCTCTCACGGTACCATGAGAACCCTAAGACCGGTTGAATGGGTATATACCGTATGAAATTACATTTAATACGGATGATTTCAGTATTCCGGAGATGAACTATGCGACTTCTTCTGATACACTCAGATTTTATTGAATACGAAGCGAAAAAGAAGACCCGGATGGCCGAGGAAGGCGCCGTTCTCAAGGACTCCCAGAAAGAGACATTAATTGTCTTTTGTGCGGTTGAATCGGTCGATGAGGAGGATGTCAACGGTGTCGTAGCACAGGCCGCAAACGAAGTCAGGAAGACCGCCGCACAGCTCTCTGTGCGAAATGTCATGCTGTACCCGTATGCTCACCTTTCCAGCGACCTTGCAAACCCGGACGTGGCTATTGCTGTCCTCCAGGCCCTCGAGTGTGAGCTGAAAGTTGATTTCGATGTCAAACGTGCACCGTTCGGTTGGTACAAGTCTTTTTCCCTCTCCTGCAAGGGCCACCCCCTGTCGGAACTCTCAAAGACGATTGTCCCGGGCGAAGGAGCCCCGGTAAAGGCAAAATCAACTGTCACACACGAGTTCTTCGTGATGACCCCCGATGGAAAGCAGCACGATGTCGCCGGTTACATGGACAAAACTCCGTTTGGCTGTCTTGTCAGGAAAGAACTCGGTGAACAGACGTCTGCAGGCGGGGAACCTGTCCATGTCGAACTGATGCGGTCCAAGGAACTCGTCGATTACGAACCGGCGAGTGACGTCGGGCACCTCCGCTGGTTACCCCGCGGCAAGCTCATCAGGGACCTCCTTGCCGACTACGTGCTCCAGATGATCCTTCCCTATGGCGGGACTCCTGTCGAGACACCGGTAATGTACGACCTCGGCGACCGTGCAATTTACGAGCACGCCGACAAGTTCGGGGAACGGCAGTACCGGTTCAAGAGCGGGAATCGGGACATGATGCTGCGGTTTGCCGCATGTTTCGGCATGTTCTCGATCATGAGGGACATGCATATCTCCCCGAATACCCTGCCGATGAAAATGTACGAGCTCTCCACCTACTCGTTCCGTCATGAACAGAAGGGGGAGGTCATCGGGCTCAAGCGCCTGCGGGCATTTACGATGCCCGATATGCACTCGCTCTGCACCGATATGCCGGAGGCCCTGAAATGTTTTGAAGAGCAGCTCACCATGGGCTGGAAAACAGGGAAAGACTTTGGTACGGAACTTGTAGGGGTATTCCGGTGTACCCGTGACTTTTATACTGAGCACGAAGGCTGGGTAAAGAAGGTCGTGGCTGACTCGGGTATGCCTCTCCTGGTAGAGATCCTTTCGGACCGGGTCCATTACTGGATTGCGAAGATAGACCTTGCGGCAATAGACGGCCAGGGACGCCCGATTGAAAATCCGACGGTCCAGATTGACGTCGAGAGCTCGACACGGTTCGATATCAAGTACCACCTGATGGACGGAACGGAAGTTCACCCGCCTATCCTGCACTGCTCTCCGACCGGTAGCGTGGAACGGGTAATCTGTGCCATTCTTGAAAGCACCGCCTCGATGGAAGTACCAATGCTGCCCACCTGGCTGTCCCCTTCCCAGGCCCGCGTTGTTCCGGTGGCAGAACGGCACCTCCCGTTTGCAGAAGAGATCGCAGAGAGGCTGAACCAGTCGTCTATCCGTACAGACCTCGATGACCGTGACGAAAGTGTCGGCAAGAAGATCAGGGAATCCGGGATGGACTGGGTCCCTTACGTGATTGTTGTAGGGGATGCCGAAGTCGAGAGCGGCAAACTCACTGTTACCATCCGGAAAGAATCGGCAAAAGACAAGCCTCACAAAGTCACGCTCACGGAACAGGGGGTTATTGCCGTAATCCGGCAGGACACCGGCACCATGCCGTTCCGCCCTCTTTACACACCACGTAAACTCTCGAAAAAGGCCAGGTATATCTGATACTTTCTATTTTTTTCAGCAATAATCAGGGATTCATCTATGATACCAACACAGGACGGAAGGTACAGGACAAGCGTCAGCAACGGTCTGAAGGTTGACATCGTCCAGAAACAGGACCAGAGGACCGGAAAGAAGACCCGTGGTATTGTTGGAGAGATCCTTACCAACTCCTCTTTTCACCCCCATGGGATAAAGGTCCGGCTGGCGGATGGAAAAGTCGGCAGAGTCGGCGGAATTATTCCCCTTGAAAAGAACTGACAAAAAGGGACCGGTGGTTTCCTGTGACTTCTGGTGATGGCAGGGGGAAAACAGGAATAATTTTGAGTAAGGAGGCCCCTTGTGGGGCCTTTTTTTTCTACAGTATGCCGTATCCGAATGGACCTATCGGATATTGGCCTATCCTTCATTATGGAATGAGAAGGCAAAGCTGGTTATTTTACCACTAGCCGACACAGTCTGCGAGTAATCGAGGCGTGACGATGGAGTCCGGCTGTGTACTCCTCCATATGT
The DNA here is from genome assembly GCA_903828975.1 of uncultured Methanomicrobiales archaeon. Lineage (GTDB taxonomy): Archaea > Halobacteriota > Methanomicrobia > Methanomicrobiales > Methanospirillaceae > CAIKOD01. The sequence continues at coordinate 4,178 of CAIKOD010000178.1, forward strand.
GAAGACCGATCCCAATGCGTACGGCCCCGACACCATAGTCCATGCCGGTTGTGCTGATCCTGCTCCCGGGAGTCCTTTGATGCCATACGACAATGCCCCCGGCATATCTGCCAGTGCGACAGGTGCCAGGAAAAGCCCCATTACGAGCGTGGCAATGAGCAGGACGCGGATGCCCGGTAGTTTCAGTATATCCATAAATTCATCTCCTTTTTCTCCGGAAACAATCGAAACAGCATATATCTGGTGGATATATTGTCGTATTTCCTGCTTCCGGGTAACGCGAACTGGTTCAACGGGTACTGGGAACCGTCCCTCCGGCGTTACAGCATTGAGTTGAGCCCTTTCCTATTAAAAATGGTCTGATAGTACCAGTTCAATGGTATAGTTCTAAGAGAGGTTTTTTGTTATCAAAAAAATCCTGGGAACTGCTTAGTTCCACGGTGTTATTATTAGAAACAGACCATTCCATTCGGTCATTTAGTTCTATTTTTGATTGAAACCGGGTTGGATTTACCTCAAATCCTAAAAAGGAGTAGTATGTGGTGTCATACTCCTTGTTCTTCAATAAGGTAATTGATCACGGTCTCTGATATGTCCCCCGAATATTCGCCACACCTCCGGATGCTCTCAGCGATATAGTGAAGTGAGATGGCAAGAGGGGTGCCCATTGTCATTGAAAGGGAGTTAATCTGCTCACATGCCTCATCCAGCTCTTTTATGGACTCAATATTCCGGTGTGAAGCCATAATATCTAACTGGAAAAATGAGACAATACTTTTGTCAAAAATCGTAAGTGAAAGGGTACTGGCGGCACGAATTACCCTCTTTGTATTCTTGCCGATATCCTCCCCCTCAATATGTTTCATATTCTCCGCCATCCTGACCGCATGGTCCCCGATCCGTTCAACAATCCGGCTTATCAGGTAGGTATTCACCACGAGCGAGGTGGAGAGGTCCATCTTCCTGGAAAGGTTGACATTTTTCAGGATCACGTTCATCTGGCGGGCAATCAGCCAGTGAAGACGGTCAACATCATTGTCCCGGGCAATGACGTCATCTGCAAGGGCGGGGTTGTTCGTCTCGATTGCAGCGACTGCATCAATATGCATATTTTTTACCACAACGTACATCCGCTTCAGGGTGTTGTCGAATGGCATTTCCAACGGGTTTAAGAGGTCCTTTAACAACATGGTTGAATCTGTCTCTTCAATGACTTCTGGCCCGATGGTCATCTGGGCGAAATCACGGACGACCTGCCGGACGAACGGTGAGAACCGTTGTTTAGAGGTAATAGTTATTGTCGTAAATCCCGCAATATATGCCCCGATCAGGAGCCTGAACAGGTAGGCCGGGTCATTGATCAAGGAGACATCGAATTCCTTGTGGGATTGCACTTGTGCATCGCTGATATTTTTTGTGACCAGTAAGGTCCCATCGGGTTGTGAGATTAACCCGAGAGGATCATTCTTCCTGACGTGTAATTTCGCAATCCAGTCCTTCGGGAGTGTGATAATGTAGGATGAGCCCCCGGTTACCTGAACTTTCCTGATATCCATACGTGATTCCCTCTCTTCGTTGATTATGCTATGCTCTCTATTCTCCTATAGAGTGTATATATCCATCTATATTTTACTGCGAAAAATGGTATAAGTCAGACCCACCTAGAAGGTATCAGAACATGGTGCCGGGTTTGTGGGGTTTTGAATTTTTTATTTCTTACCATTTGATAGAGGGGCCGGTGAGCTGCGTTGTCTGATGACATCGTAGCCCTGCAGTCCCAGGGCATCAAACCAGCCGCAAGGAATATTAAAGAAGGCCTGATGACCTCGCTCTGGTTTTTCTGTGCGGCGTTTGCTGTCGTGATTGTTTTTTTCATCCTTGTATTCCTGCTCTACAATGGTTACCCGGTATTTTCAACCATCGGGCTTTCAGCTTTCCTGTTCGGGGACACCTGGGACCCTTCTGGTTTCCCCCCGCTCTACGGAATCTTCCCTCTCATTGTCGATACCCTGCTCGTGATGGCCCTTGCAATGCTGATCGCGATCCCACTCGGTGTTGCAAGTGCGATCTATATCAGCGAACTGGCCCATAAAAAAGTTAAATCTGTTGTAAAACCTGCCGTTGAACTTCTGGCAGGGATCCCATCCGTCGTGTTTGGTTTCTTCGGCCTGGTCGTCCTCACCGATTTACTCCGCGTGACCTTTGATGTCCCGAGCGGGGAATGCTGGCTTGCCGGGTCAATCCTTCTCGGGGTTATGGCGCTTCCGACAATTGTGAGTGTATCAGAGGACGCGATAAGTTCCGTGCCAAAGGAATTCCGTGAAGGCTCACTTGCAACTGGTGCAACCAAATGGCAGACGATCAGCCGTGTTGTTGTCCCTGCAGCAATATCCGGGATTACTGCCGCGATTATCCTCGGGATTGGGCGGGCAATAGGGGAGACTATGGCAGTCCTGATGGTCACCGGAAATGCAGCGGTAATACCTTCCCCCATCTGGAATGTCCTCTCTCCGGTCAGGACATTGACGGCTACCCTCGGGATCGAAATGGGGGAGGTATCAGTAGGCAGCCTCCATTACAGCGCCCTTTTTGGTATTGCAGTCGTTTTGCTCGTCATTACTCTTACGATAAATCTTGTCGCCTATAAGATCCTCGGGAAGATCAGGTCCGGGCAGACCGGGATGGGAGTGGGTGGTCGGAGGTACCTGTCACATGAAACGGCCGACTCCCTGAAAAAATACGGGATCTACGTGGTAACCGTAATTGCACTCTTGTTTGTCTTTATTGCAGCGGGACTTGTTGTTGGCCTGGTCTGCGTCCTGGCAGTGTTTTTGTGGTTTATATTGAGGCAGAAACTTAACCCGCGCCAGGTGCAGTACGCAGCGTTTGCCCTTCTCTGGGCTGCAATCGGGTTGGTATTGTTTATTCTCGGCTGTATTATCGCCGATATCGTAATAAACGGGCTCCCGGCCATCAGCTGGGAGTTCCTCACCTCACCACCTACTGACCTTGGAAGGGAAGGGGGTATCGCGCCTGCGATTGTGGGCACGTTTTATCTCGTGATTGGTGCGATCCTTATCGCCTTACCTCTTGGTATAGGTGCAGCAATTTATCTCAACGAGTATACCCGAGAAGGCAGGGTGACCCGGACGATCAGGGCGGGCGTTGACCTGTTAAACGGCACTCCTTCCATCGTCTTCGGGCTGTTCGGGTTCGCTTTCCTTGTATTGTATCTCAAATTCGGCGTGTCGCTGCTTGCCGGGCAGGTTACCCTTGCACTGATGGTGCTCCCGACAATGATCAGGACAGCAGAGGAGTCCCTGAAAAATGTGCCCATGTCGGTGAGGGAGGGGAGCCTTGCTCTCGGCGCCACAAAATGGCAGACGGTGAGGAGCGTGGTGTTACCACCCGCGGTACCGGGAATTATCACCGGGACTATCCTCTCAATCGGACGGGTTGCGGGAGAGACGGCACCGATCCTGTTTACCGCCGTGGTATTTTCTTCAAGGACTCTTCCAACATCTGAATTCGAGCCGGTGATGGCCCTCCCCTATCACCTCTATATCCTGTCCACGAATGTTCCCGGCGCCTCCCTCAACCAGTACGGGACGGCGCTCGTACTCCTGGTTCTTGTAATCGGGTTGTATCTTGTAGCGATTATCGTGAGACGACACTACCATATGAAAATTCACTGGTGAGCTATCATGACAGAACATAACGATATCATCCAGGTGGACCATCTGAACCTCTGGTACGGTGATTCAATAGCCCTCCGGGACGTCACAATGGGCATGCCGGACCGCCAGGTGACCGCCCTGATCGGACCTTCGGGTTGTGGAAAATCCACCCTGATCCGGTGTTTGAACCGTATGAACGACCTCGTGGACATCTGCCGGATCCAGGGGGCCGTAAATTTCCACAACAAAAACATCTATGCGAATGATGTTGACCCGGTTGAAATCCGGAGAAAAATCGGCATGGTATTCCAGCGGCCTAATCCCTTCCCGAAGACCGTGTATGAAAATGTCGCGTATGGTCCCCGGGTCCATGGTGTAGAAGACCGGAAACAACTGGATGCAATCGTTGAAAAGAGCCTGCGAAGCGCCGCGTTGTGGGACGAGGTGAAAGACCGGCTCCATGACTCGGCGATGGGTCTTTCAGGTGGGCAGCAGCAACGGCTCTGTATTGCCCGGACTCTGGCAGTGGAGCCTGAAGTGATCCTGATGGACGAGCCCTGCTCTGCACTTGACCCGATTGCCGCGGCGAAGATTGAAAGCCTGATTGAAGAATTAAAGACCGAATACTCCGTCGTAATCGTCACCCATAACATGCAGCAGGCTTCAAGGGTGAGTGACCACACAGGATTTATGTACATGGGCGAGTTGGTTGAATTCGGCACTACGAGACAGATCTTCGAGAAACCGCATGAAACGCTCACTGAAAATTACATTACCGGAAGATTTGGATAGGTGATACTGGTGGCAGATAAATTCCATGATGAAATTATAACCCTCCGGGGTGATGTCGTCCACATGGCCCGTTTCGGAAGGGATATGCTGAACGATTCGATTACTGCGCTGCAATTGCAGGACCTGGAAATGGCCCGGGCAGTGAAAACCCGAAAAATTACTCTGCAGGAGCAGCATGACGCCCTTGAAGACCGGATCTTCACGATGATCGCCCTCTACCAGCCGGTTGCACGTGACCTCCGGACGCTGGTGTGTTCACTCATGATCGTCCAGGCAACTGAGCGGATCGGGCGGTATGGAAAGGACATTGCGAATGCGACAAGACACCTGGCCGACACGGATACTACGGGGAATTTTATCAGTATTCCCCATATGTCAGAATTAGTGGTAGAGATGATTGACGATGCGATCATCGCCTACGAAGGTGAAGACCTCACGAAAATTGAAGGGATGTCAAAGCGCGATGACGTGGTCGATTCACTCAGGACCTCGATATTCCGGGAATGCCTGACGTACATGATGGAAGACCCGCGTACGATCACCCGGTGTACACACTACGTGATGATCTCACGATTCCTTGAACGGAGCGGGGACCATGCCTGCAAGATGGCAGAAAAGGTCAACTACATGGTCACGGGTGAGCGAATCGAGATAAAATAGCCTTTATACGAGTAGAAATGCAGACCAGGGAACAGGATAAAAAAAAGCATTATTTTTCTCTGTAGTTATAACTCCGTGAGATCGCAGATAGCCGAAGGTTTCATGCGGCACATTTTCGGCGACCGGTATGACGTCTATAGTGCCGGTGTCGCAAGTGGCGGGGTAAGCCCCTATGCCATCGCAGTGATGAAGGAGATCGGGATCGACATCTCCAATCAGCGTTCAAAATCCCTGCATGGATTCAAAGACCGGCACTTTGATGTGGTGGTTACCTTGTGTGACCATGGAAAAGAGGCCTGCATATGTTGCCTCCCGCGGGGAGACCTCGTCCTTCACCATAATTTTTCCGCTCCAAACGAGGTCGGTATCCCAGAAGAGAAGACCCGGGAAGAATTCAGGGAAGTGCGGGACCAGATAAAAACGTGGCTGATGCACCAGTTCAGTTAGTCTGAATATTTTTCTTTTCAATTTTTTATTTTTATCCAGTATTCATGCATAAAATAAATAATCTCTATAGATTATATATATACATATATTCTCTGTCGGGAATTGGTATATATCCAACAGTCAATTGTTATCAGACCATTATGGTAAACAATCTTAGGAAATTTGGAATTGCAGGACTGGTCATTGCAGTACTGCTTATGCTCATGGTCTTTTCAACTGGTTGCGTCAACAACACGGCCGGAAAGACTCCGACAGCCGTATCAACCGCTTCAACAACCCCGGTTGCTTCTCAGGTCGCAACACAGGCAACAACTACCTTAGCCAGAACCCCTCAGGCCGCTCCCGGAAGCAAGACCATCAAGATATCAGGTTCTACCACGGTACTTCCAATTGCCCAGAATGCAGCAGATGCATTCATGACAGCCAACGCGGGAACCAATATCCAGGTATCCGGTGGTGGATCAGGTGTTGGTGTCCAGCAGATCGGTGACAAACTTGTCGATATCGGGATGTCTTCGAGAGACCTTACCAAGGATGAAATAGCGAAATACAAGGAATTCGTCGTCACCCCGGTGGCACTTGACGGTATTGCAGTCATTGTTAACCCCAACAATAACCCGGTTAGTTCCCTGAGTATCGCCCAGATCCGCGATATATACAGCGGGAAAGTTACCAACTGGAAAGACGTCGGCGGCAAGGATATGGCAATCGTCGTGATAGGCCGCGACAGTGCATCAGGGACCCGCACCTTCTTCACCGACACGGTGATGAACAAGACCAATTACGTAAAGACCCAGTTCGAGAAGAACTCGAACGGTGCGATCCAGCAGAGCGTTGCCCAGACCCCCGGTGCAATCGGGTATGTAGGACTTGGGTTCATCGACCCGACCGTGAAAGCATTAAAGATCAGCGTCAACGGAACGCTCGTCGAGCCATCAGTCAAGACAGTACTTGACAAGAGTTATCCGATTTCAAGGTCACTGCTGATGATCACCAACGGGCAGCCAAACGGTCTGGTAAAAAGCTATATTGACTACATCCTGAGCCCGGAAGGCCAGAAACTTGTAGCAAAAGAAGGCTTTGTACCTATACCCTGAACAACTTTTTTACCAGAACAGAATAGTGTGGAAAGAGGGGCCACGAAAGGATTTCGCCCCCACCTTTTTTTTTTTATAATGTATCATTGTTCCCACCAGGGACCACAAAATGGTTTTCCCTAATCCATCAGTCTTATGATTTTAATGAAAACGAGGGGTATTATTTTCATACCTGCAGAAATTATCAACTGTTTTAACTGAACTACCCGGCTGCCCTTTTCACCAGTCAGTCTTTATCATCGCGGAGAGCATCCTCCATCTCTCTCATTGCCTTCTGTATCTTCCTCTGTTCGGTGGTATTTGTTGCAGATATCCGGATGACCTGGAACATCGGGCTCACCGTAATATGTTCGCGGTAGGTGACCTTCACGATCTTAATGGTCCTGTCATGATGACTGGTATCACCATCTTCCATAGCGCGGAGCAGTTCCGGAAGGTCTGGCGGGATAAATACCTCAAGCGTTGTGCCTGGCCCGAACCTGATCAGGTCATCGATCGCTGCCTCGTTGAAATACGAGATCTGGCCGTTCTGGTTCAGTTCGATAACAGGGTTTGCCTCGAGGTACGGGAACGCCGATAATCGCTCAATCTCCCGTGCCATTGCAAGTCTTTTCGTGATATTGGTAACCGTTATCATTGTCCCTGAATCTTTGTTGTGCTCTTCGAGGGGCACGATGTTGATCTCGCAATCGATCAGGGGACCGGATTTCTGCCTGAACCGTGTCCGTAGCTCGGAATGCATCTTATTTTCCAAATCTGTCACGACCTGGTCTTTCACCCGTCTGTATACCTCATGGTCCTCGTAAAGGGACTCGAGGTCTTTTTCCATCAGGTCCTGTTTTGAATACTGCAGCATCCTTGCGAACGTGTCATTGACCCATCTGATCCGCTCGTCCTTTATAAGCGCAATTCCGTGGGGTGATGCAGCAAGGATTGCATCAAGGATATGGTTTTTCTCATACAGTTCCCGCTGCGCACGTCTCTGTTCCACACCCTTTCTTATCTTCGACCGGAGCTCGGTAAACTGGGCTGCCGGGTCTCCGCCTTTCTGGAGGTAGAAATCAGCTCCATTATTTAAGGCTTCTATCACCACTTCCTCCCTGCCTTTCCCGGTAAACACGATAAAAGGGATGGTGGTATTGCCAGACCTGACCGTTTTTAAAAAGGTGATGCCGTCCATGTCAGGCATGAGGTAATCAGAGACCACGGCATCGTATTGTACTTTTGTCAGCATTACGAGCGCATCAGCGGCTGAATTTGCGATATCGACACGGCATTCACCGGAACGCTCGAGAAAAAGCTTTGCGATCCCGATGAGTCCGGGCTCATCATCAACAAGAAGTACTATTATTCTGCCTGCCTTACTCAAGAATAATCACCCGGTTGTTTCTTAGGGAATAAAGGGGACCTGTATTCAGGTCCAGCACCCCCTCCGCCTCATGGTCCCGATCGGCCATGGACAAGAGCCCCAACCTGTATATCCATTGATTACCCGAAACAGGGATCTCTCTATCCTCCAGTATCAGAATTCCAATACTTATAGATCGTGAAATAGACAATGTATAAAATATTTTAATATATTTACTCATATATAATTTATTTTTTGAAAATCAGGGCTTTGTTTAAACCATGCATTTTTAAAAAGAAGAAGAAATATGTGGACCGGAGGGGTTTCATCCCCTCCCTGCCCCCTCCCCAATAAGATATTCCTTGGGCAGGGTTAAACGGAAGAATCAACGAAAGTTTCAGAGATTTAATGACCCCCCACTATCCCAACCGGGGTCGCCAAAGTCGTGGGGCGGAGCCCCGTGAGCGTGGGTAAATTTCGGAATACTTCAAAATGGTAAGCCATTTTAGAGCATTTCAACAAAGGGTGCTATGAGCCGCTGGCTCATAGATGAGGATAAAAAAGCTGGACCTTCACGATGGCTGCCTGAAGTTGTTCATACCAGCGAATATCAGAACTTATTTCTGTCATCCACGTGAACGACCCCTTGATCAGCAGCTTTTTCCCTTTCCCGTCCTGATTAACAAATAATTATGACGGTCAGTTCAGTCAGGTGGACACTGTCGGACCTCAATGCGGCAGTCAGCTGGTGCAGGAAACGGAACTCACAGGGTATCAGGTGCATCCTTGCCGTGCTCGGGGAACATGCACAATCAAAACAGGCCACATTCCACAGTACAAAAGAGAATATCGATTGCATCAGGGCGATCGAAGCACACCAGCTTGATGCATCGCTGTCACTCAAGCTGACGGCGGTCGGTGCCGTGTTCGATCAGCAGGTATGCAGGGATAATGCTATTACCATATTCCATGAAGCCACTGTCCGGCTTGCGGGATTCGAACTTGACATGGAGGGGAAGGGGCTGATCGATATCACCATCGATACTGGGATTGCCTGCATCAGGACCGGATACCCGGTCACCCTTGCACTCCAGGCATACATGGACCGGACAGGGAAAGACCTTGCGAACATTGTCTCGGCAGGTATCATACCAAGAATTGTAAAAGGGGCGTATCATGGTGATTACCACGAGTTTGAACAGGTCCAGGGGCGTTTTAAGGCACTTGTTGAGATGGTATTACCTACTGGTGCCGCATTCCAGGTCGCGACGCATGACCCGGAACTGCTGGAGTGGCTGACATCCCACCTGGACGACGAGAAACACCGTGTTGAGTTCGGATTTCTTTTGGGCCTTTCGGACCAGACGAAAACGGAACTTGCCGAAAACGGATGGGCCGTTTCAGAATATATACCACTTGGCAATGGAGCCGGCCCCTATATCGCAAGAAGAGAGCATTATCTGTCAGCGCTTGGCGAAATAGGGAGGGTGCCGGCCCCCTGAAATAGGTGCTGTGGTCATTAGGGGACCCTGATTATCTCAATAAAGCACCGATAACGCCACCGGTTAAGCCAAGTACTGCATGGTAGAGTGCAAGGATGATCAGGGTCATCGCGATGCCCAGTCCGGCTACCAGGCCAGAAATTCCGAGAAGGAACGTGCTCCCGATAATCGCAAGGACTGATAGGATGACCGCGCCTAACAACCCGCTCAAAAACCCGGCCTTCCCGCCGTTTCACACATCACCACCTGCAACCAGCCCTGCAACCAGCGGCCCGATTACCGGTACAAAGCCCAAGCTTACCATCAGGACAAATCCGACAGCAACTGCAAGCCAGAACGAACCTTGCTTTTTAGAACTCGTCTGTTCAGGTAATTGTTTCGAAAAAGTGATTAATTTTTATATGCGAAAATCCGGGAATCAACACTGAAATGTCCTTCCGGTGAGGATTAGACCCGACCTTTAGGTACCTTCGGAGAGCATCCTCCCCGACTTCCCTATATTATCCCGGTCAAGCTCATCGATTAGTACCGTGACCATGTCGGGTTCTACCCCGAGTGTATCGGTGATGGTCTTTGTAAACTCCCTGATGAGGACTTTTTTCTGTTCGACAGTCCTCCCTTTGCCCATTTTTATAATAACAACCGGCATATTGCTCACCAGTAGTCTGGTCACCTGACCTGATAAGCTATGCGAATCCGGGCCCCGGGAAGAAGAATAAGCGGAGCGACCTCATTTTTTTAATCCGGGCCTCCAAGCCCGATCTGAAATTTTCCATTCGGACAACAACGGTTTTCAGAACTGGAAAAAAAGAGAAAACTGCTCTGGAATCATCGGGTCATTCCGATGTCCTGCGGGCACACCCCCCGGCAATTGCCGCCTCTTTTACAGCCCCCGCAATTGCTGCCGTCACCCGGCGGTCAAGGATGCTGGGGAGGATCCGATCCTTTGCAGGTTTTCTGATGTAGTCTGCAAGTGCATGGGCTGCTGCAACTTTCATCCCGTTGGTAATTTTCGTGGCGCATGCATCAAGGGCCCCGCGGAACATCCCCGGGAAGACCAGTGCATTGTTGATCTGGTTCGGGAAGTCGCTCCTACCGGTGCCCACGATGGCTGCACCTGCAGACAGTGCAATATCAGGCATGATCTCGGGGACCGGGTTTGCCATGGCTAAGACGATGGGGTCATCGTTCATTGAACGGACCATCTTTTTTGTAATAATCCCGGGTGCAGAGACCCCGATACATACATCCGCACCTTCCATCGCAACAGCGATGTCGCCGGACCTGCCCTGGCGGTTTGTCTCGTCAGCGAGGATAAACTTGTATTTATTGGCGTAGAGCCCCTCACGCTGACGGTGTATGATGCCGTTGGTATCACAGACAATGATATCATGGACTGAGCGGCAGTAATCAGGGTTGTACCCGATGCATTTCAGGAGCCTGGCTGTTGCATACCCTGCAGCCCCTGCACCGCAGATGGTAATATTGAGGTCCTCAAATTCCTTTCCCGTCACCTTGCAGGCATTCAGGAGCGCTGCCAGGATGACGATTGCCGTGCCGTGCTGGTCATCGTGCATGACCGGGATACCGATATCCTGCAGCGCCTCTTCAACTTCAAAACATTTCGGTGCGGCGATATCCTCGAGGTTGATCCCGCCAAACACCGGTGCGATATTCTTGATGTCATCGGCAAAACCAGCGTGATACTTCTCAAAACATATAGGGAACGCATCAATATCGGCAAATTTCTTGAAAAGAATTGCCTTTCCTTCCATGACCGGGATCGCTGCATAGCCGCCGATATTTCCAAGCCCCAAAACGGCTGAACCATCAGTGACGATTGCGATGGTGTTCGCCTTCAGGGTATACCGGTATGCAAGGTCCTTGTCCTTCTCAATTGCCCTGCATACAGCGGCAACCCCGGGTGTGTACGCCCTTGCGAGGTCTTTCCTGGTCCTGAGCGGGACCTTGGAACGGATTTCCAGTTTTCCCTGTTTCCGTTCGTGGAGTTCGAGGGCTTCCCGGTACACATCTGACTTTTTCTGGGTACTTGCTGCTTTTTTCGTCATCCACAAGAGCTCCGTTTGTCCTGCATTGAATGAGCGCATCCTCCCTACAATAATGTTGTGGTACGAGAACCGGGTGAACGACAACCCCCGGAGCCCTGCCACCTGGCCTGACTATACAATACGGTTCACACACGCAAGGTTCAGGCTGTAAAACCATCTACCGGAGGCCATTTACAACAGTACCACTGTTTCATTGCTTCTCACCCGGCTGCTTCCTTGAGCGAAAATTCAATCTCATGCCATGCCCGGTCGAGCAGTGCCTGGTAATAGGGCACATCGAACCCGTCGGCCTCCCATGAAAGGTCTACTGCCCATTTCTTCGCGTCACGGACGACATACCCGATCTCCATCCCTGGTGAGACCGGAATGCCCGCGGCCCTGCATGCCCTGACTGCCGATGCTTCGGGGCAGTTCCGGGAATAATCAAGCCTGCTCACCTGGCGGTGGATTGCCATCTCCTGCGGGTTTGCAGTACGGAGCCCGTCTATGGCATCCCTGTACAGTCCTCTCACCGCACCGCTGACCTCGTTGATCTCTCGTCGTGAGGATGCCGTACTCATGAGGTCGAGCATCCCTGTCTGGACCCTCCTTATATATTCCGGGGTATCCCCCCGCCGGCTGGCAATACCACGGATTTTGACAGAACCGTGCGTAAGCCTGCCATAATACCTGTTATATGCCCCGAAGCCGTCCGGCATCGGGAGAAAGACCAGCCAGTCGTAGGACTCGAGCTCGGTGAGCAGCCGGGTCTCCTCCTCGATCCGTGCCTTCAGGTGTTCACGCCCGGGCCCCTGGAGCCACAGGCAGTCAACAATCCCGTGGAGGACTGTTGCCCCTTCTGCCTCGGCGATATCTTTCGACCTGATGAGGATATCCCGGGAACAGGAGGTGATCCGCTCGTGTACCTCGATCCGTCCGAACTTGGCATTTTTATACCCGGTATAACCGAAACAGGTGACCAGCATCCACTTGAGGATGGAATCGGCCCCGCGGTATTTCGGGTTGGTCTTCTTCAGCTGTTTTGTCCTGTACCTGAGCTCAAGGAGCGGTGCAAGCACCGCCGGGAGAAAACCCGGCTTTTCAGGGCAGGTAATTGTCTCGGGTGAGAGGTTATGCAGAACGATGACGGCCGGGTAGAGTGAGGTGAAGTCGATCTGGAAGACGTCCTCGTAGAGCCCGGGCACCGGCTGGAACATCATCCCTCCCCGGTCGCAGGCACGGAGGTCATTCACGTCCCGGGTGCCTTCTGCATCGGTCTTCCGGTACGGTACCGCGATCTCCCGCAGGAGTGCCTCGTATACTTCATATCCCGAGATCAGGGTCCCGGCAGTAAACCGTGCTGACAGGTTCGGGCTGAGTCCGGTGAGCCGCGACGCGAGTATTACACCGTAAAGCCCGCCTTCACGGTAGTTAAAACTCGTACGCGTATCGATCAGTACCCTGCCATCCGGCATGAGCGAACCTTCACGGTACTCGGTCCTGCCATAGCTCATGTATGACTTGGCCTCGATCCTACGGAACATTCCGCTCCGGCTGAATGGTGGATCGAGACCATAATGCCTGGATTTAGCCACGATCCGCGGGACCCATATGTCTGCACCGGGAAAAAGGATGACATCCGGGTCAAAACAACTGACAATTCCTGATAGATCGGCGATGACCGTTTTTTCATCACCTGAAAGGATATCTTTCCTTTCCGGGCCACTGTCGGTTACACGGACCTGCCTGCACTCCTGAGTGCTATACGGGTTTTCCAGGACATCGATCTCCATGACCCTGCCCGGCAGTGCAAAGTCCGGGGAAAACCGGGACTCTTCCTGTTCCCCGCATGGGAACAGGGTATGTTCGGCCATGTAGCGGTGGTCAGGCCTGGTATCTACATTGTACAGCCTTGCCTTGTGGCAGGTCTGTTCCAGGATTGCGTCAGCTACCTGCCGTCCTGCACCGGCCCGGTACCCGTGGCAGGTGCCGTACACGGTCTCAAACTGGCATTCGTGGAGGCTGTACTGTTCAGAAAGCGCTTCGATCATCTGCCAGTGGGAATCCGCATCAGGTACCTGGAATAAAAAATCCGGGGTACATGGTATCCGGTGAAGGGTCGCCCTGCCCCTTTCGCCACGCTCCCAGAGTTCAACATGGCCGTCCCGGTAATATGAGTCGATGATCCACATGATCATTCACACCCGTCCGTTTCCCTGCCATCCGGGCAGTTTCCAGTTGGGTGGCATAAAGGGGGGGACTCCGGGAAAGGGGGGACGTCGCCGGGCACGACATGCCCGCCTTCCAGCCCATGTTCCCTGTACACACAGATGAGTACCGAAAAAAAGGCTGCTTCAAGCGGTTCATCGAACGCATAAAACGCCTCACTTGCGTATGTTTTCGCCATTGCCACCACCTCGTCCGCGTAGACTGCGTCATTGCTCCTCATGGCCCGGGCTGCACGCTGCCACCGTCCGGCGATGTCGTTCACTCCCATGCGGACACTCAGAAAACTCCGTCCCATCATGACACCCCTCCGGAGAACACCTCAAGTGTGGCCTGTCCTTTACCCGGTCCTGGCAGCTTCCGTGACGAATGCGCCCTGCGAGGCGTATCCCGCGGGGGGACAGGTGGTTCCCGGAAGAAGTACACCTGGTCTGCCCGGGACAGGATCAGGTCAAACCACCTGTCTGCCCGTGGGGTATACAGCACCACGACTGCACCTTCTGATGTTCTTTTCAGCGCATGTGCGACTGATGCGGCATCTTCCTCACTGGCGTACAGTGACGGGTCATGCTCGACGAAGAGAATGGAATGTCGTGACGCCCTGATCTCCGCGGCGAGGTGGCCTGGTGAAAGAGCCCGCCTGACCTCCATGGTACCGGGACGCTTCGCGAGTGCAGGCAGTATCCCCGATATAGTCCCTGCAAGATAAAGGAACAGGTAGCGCCCGTTTTCAGGGTTGGTGAGGGCCGGGAGCACGAGCTCTTCAGGTGCGATCACGGCACAGAACGTGCCGGTCAGCACCGATATCGCGGGTGCGAGCTCAAACTCCATGGTATGTCAGTGAACTGGTAAGCCCATAAGGGTGGAGCGGGCGTGGTGTGAAAGTGACGTGATGGTGTAGCAGTGTGAATGCAATAAGAAAACCGGGTTAATTTTATAAATTCTGGTGGTGATGTAGGTTTTCGTATGCGTGCCGAAAATATCATCTGGCTCTTCCTGGTCCTCCTGGTCCTCCTGGTGGTTGTCATCTCATCCGTCCAGGCGGTCCCGATATTTTCAAGGGTGGGTGCGATCGATCCCGTGGGATCCAAAGCAGCATGTCCCTTTCCAGAAAGTGGATCAATTTCAGTCCCAATTTCAATGCTCGGGCAAGGTCTCGTCATCCCGTTTGGTCCGACCCGGAGTGCCCAAGAGAAACCTGTGGGAGATCATATCACCGGAGAGGTACAGCATGGTAGCCTTGTTGAAGAACTCCTGCAGGGCAACCTGAAATTCAGGGATGATGTGTACAATGCAAGTATCGAACGCAATCAGGAACTTGCGGCCGGCCAGAACCCGGGAGTGCTCTGGATCGGGTGTTCGGACTCGCGATCAGACCCGGAAAGGATTACCGGTGCCGGGCCGGGTGAACTTTTTGTTACCCGGAATGTCGGTAATATTGTTCCGAACCATGACTGGTCCCTGGCTGCCGTGCTGGAATACTCCATTAACTACCTGAACGTACAGGAGATCGTTATCTGCGGGCATTCCGACTGTGGTGCGATCAAGTCACTCGATAAGGATCTACACGACCCCTATATCCCGCTCTGGCTCAATGATGCCCGTGAGGCAAAGACGCGTGTAGACAGCCGGATCATGGTTCCAAAAACGCCGGAAGAGATGAAGGAGCGAAATCACCAGATGGAACTCGAAAATGTCAGGCTCCAGGTCGAGCACCTCATGACGTACCCGTCCGTGAAAACGGCAGTGAGTGAGGGCAGAGTTCATGTCAGCGGTCTCTACTACGACCTCGCCACCGGAACCCTCTCGGTTGTCACGTGAGAAGAGAGGCAAGGCTCAAAATTTCTTCCCCTTTTGAATAGCTTTGTTGAAACACGCATGAACAGGAAGTTCACACCCGGACGATTGAAAATGCCCTTTCAAAAATCTCTTCATATTGGGGGTCGTTCATACATTTACAGGGGAAATCCTGCGTGATTTTTTTTAAAAGGAAAAATAGATAAGACAGGAGTGGGTTTCAGCCCTAACCTCAATAAAATATCCTTTGGGCAGGGTTCAACTGTAGAATCCTTGAAAATTTCAGAGATTTTAAAATCATTACCTATCCCAACCGGGGTCGTCAGAGCGGCGGGCCATGAGCCCCGGAGCGTGACTAAATATTCGAATAACCGGAATCCACAAGATAGATTTTAGAGCATTTCAAAAGAATTCCTTTCATTGTATTGTCACCATGGAGGTGGCCGGGCAGGCTACTTTTTTATACTAAAATGTATAATTTTATACATCATAGTATTACATTGTCACGCAGGTCCCTGGAGACCTGACGATTGTTATTCGCCGTACCATTCCGACATACCTCTCCGCTGGTACCCCTGTAATAATTGCCCGCTACCCTTTCAGGGTTTCCCTGTGTGATATTCTTACTTGATTATCATAAACCAGGATGTTACACCATGAAGTCCAGAGATATTGCAATTGTTGGTATTCTGCTTGCCATTGGAGCAATTCTTCGTTATTTCCTTGCGATGCTCCACACACCGCTGACACCGAACATGATAATTGCGTTCTACTGTCTCGCGATTATCCTGATATCGCCAAAGATTTACGAGGCATTCGGGATCGGTATCGTCGCGGGTATCCTCTCCATGCTGATATCAGGCTCGATATTCCCGCCTGCCAACCTGATCAGCGAACCCGTGGGGGCACTTGTCTGCTTTGTCGTGTATGCCGCGATTAAAAATCGCTCAAAGCTCTCTCCATCGATTGCGACGTTCATCACCACGCTTGCGAGCGGGTTTACCTTCGCTGCAATAGCAATCATCGCCGTGGCGCCCCAGATCATCACCAGGTATGCTACAATGGGTGGATTTATCCTCGTATTCGTACCGATCGTGGTTATTACCGCAGTATTTAATGCCGTTATTGTCCAGCTGCTCTACATCCCGTCAAGCAGGGTGCTGATGCGGGGACAGGAATGATCAGGCTGGACTCGGTGAGTTATGCCTACCCACATACCGGTAAACCCGCGCTGACAGACCTCTCGCTTTCGGTAGGGAAAGGGCAGTGCGTGATGGTTACCGGGCCTTCCGGGGCCGGGAAAACAACGCTCTGTCTTGCATCTGCCGGTATCCTTGCACATGAATTCGGCGGAAAAAAAGAGGGGGCCGTCACCATTGACGGTCGTGACGTGAAAAATTACAAAGACCTTTCAGATATTGCCTCCAACCTCGGGATTGTTTTTGATGACCCCGAGGCCCAGCTCATATTTACCACGGTTGAAGAGGAGCTCCTGTCAGCTCTTGAACGGCGGGGTTTCCAGGTTGACGAGATCGAGGACCGCCTGCGGGTCATCATGGAGATGACAAAACTCACCACGTTAAAAGACCGTGCACCCCATACCCTTTCCGGTGGGCAGAAGCAGCGCCTGGTGCTTGCTGTTACACTTGCACTGGGGACCGGGATCCTGATCCTCGACGAACCGACGTCTGAACTGGATGAACACGGGACGAATGGGATCCTTGAGATCCTGAAAGGGTTAAAAGCCCAGGGCAGGACTATCCTCATTGTCGAGCATAAATTTCTCAGGATGAGGGAACTTGTCGATACCCTTGTCGTAATGGAAGATGGCCGTATCATGGCATCCGGTGCTCCCGACGAGGTCATAAGGGACCCGGGCGTGCAGAAGATCGTAGTTCCTGATTTCTCCGGTATCAGGGAACGGACCCGGAATACCGGGGAGACGGTCATTCCTGAACTGCTAATCCTTGTAAAGGGGATCTCTCACACCTATGGTGAGGATATCCATGCACTCTATGATATCGATCTAACGATATCTTCCGGCGAGTTTATCGCAATTGTCGGGGAGAACGGTTCAGGAAAGACCACGTTGATCAAGCACTTCAACGGGCTCCTGAAGGCTACAGGCGGTACCGTGACAGTGAAAGGTAAAGACGCCTCGACAACGACAATTACCGAACTTGCCCGTGACGTGGGGTTGGTATTCCAGAACCCGGACCACATGTTTTTTGCTGACACTGTCCGTGAAGAGGTAGCGTTCGGCGTGGACAACCTCGGGATCCCTGACCGCGATGCGGTAATCGACCACGCACTCACGCGGGTGCGGTTAACCCATGCAAAAGACCTCTATCCAAGGTGGCTCTCCCGTGGTGAACGCCAGAGGCTCGCAATAGCCTGTGTCCTCGCGATGAAACCTGCAGTGATCGTGCTTGATGAACCGACTACCGGGCTTGATGGGAAAGAGGCCCGGGAAGTTATGGAAGTGTTAAAAGAGCTCCAGCTCGCAGGCCATACGGTTATTATCATCACTCATAGCAGGGAGATTGCACGGGACTGTGCAGACCGTGTGATCACGATGGAAAACGGGAAGATCATATCTGATGTCATGACGCCGGGAGTGCTGTCATGACCGAGATACTCCAGTATGTCCAGAGGGACGGGTTCTTCCACCGTCTCGCCCCGCTGACAAAGATTCTGTTTGTCATCATTGTAGGTACGATGAGCATCGTCTCGACAAGCATCCCGTTCCTCGTCAGTGTTATCATTGCCCTGCTCATCATCGCATTTATCGCCGGGCTCCACCGCGAGGTGCTCAGGCAGTTTTTCCTCATTGCCGTGATGAGTGTTATTCTGATTGTCATTACCGTCATAACGCTTCCTGGTGGCACAACGTTCTTCGTGATAGGGGGGATTATTCCGATAACGACCGGGGGTCTCCTCATCGGTATTATCATGACACTCCGGTTCGCCGTGCTCATCACCGCGATCCAGCTCTTCGTATTGTCGACCCAGCCGCGGGACCTTGTCCATACACTCGAGCGGATGAAGGTCCCTGTTGATTACACCCTGATGTTTGTGATAGCACTCCGGTTCATCCCCACGCTCCAGATCGAGGGGCTCAGGATCCACGAGGCCCAGCTGTCACGGGGTTATAACCCCGGCTCCGGTGTGGGCGGGAAGATCCGGAGTATAGCACCGGTTATGGTCCCGCTGGTCTCCAACTCGCTAGCCCGGTCGAATGTACTCGGCCTTACCATTGACCTCCGGGGGTACCGGACTAAGGTAAGGACCCCGATACGTGAACGGCATCTTAATGGGCTTGATTATGCCGTGATCGTTATGCTGGTCGTTGTTGCCATGGCTTTCACATACTCGACATTTAATGGACTGGTCTGATATAAACAGGCAATTTTTTTTTTTTGGCAGGGCTTTCACTAAGCCCTGAATAACACTAATCTTTTTCAGGCAATTTTCGCGCTGTGGAGGGAGGGGATCATCCCCCTGTTTTAATGCGCGCTAACCCAGATAAAATGAAAAGACTGCAAAAATATTACCTAATTATCATGGCGATTATACGTAGTTTATATATATAATAAAAATAAGTGTATAAGCGACAGGTAATTCTGGTGACGTTGGTATGACAACCCCGCAGATGGAGCAGATCGAGAGAATAAAGGCAATGGCGTTAAAGAGGTGCTCAGAGCGGATAATAGAAGGGGAACGGAAGCGGAGTGCTGCAGGTGAGAGGATATTCAACCCTGCACCGCATTGCGGGATCACATCATTCCTGAAACGACATCACGGACTGTAAAAAAGGAGGACGGTATGGATAAAAAGAATGTCATTGGGACCGATAAAAGCAGCGGGGATGTGGAATCTGCCTATGCGAATTATGTGAATTCCGAGGAGTCACTTCTTGAGCAGATCCGTGCCAAGGAAGAGGAGCAGAACGCGAGGATTGAATCCGCAAGGCAGCAGTATCTCATGGACGTTGAAAACGCCCGGAAGGAAGCAGAATCAAGGCTTGCCAGGGAACGTGTCCTGGGCCAGACCGAAGCGGATTCTGTCTGGCGTGAGGCGATGGACCGCATTAATAGTGATGTTGAGCGGATCCTCGGTGAAGGTGAGCAGATGGTGCGCCTCGATCGGGAACGGAAGGAGCAGAGGTTCAACGGGGTCGTAGACAGGGTGGTCCGGGAGATCGGTAAAGGGTAAAGCTGGTATGATACAGAAAATGAAGAGTGTGCTGGTGGTGGGTCCTAAACCGGACTTCAGCCAGATCGTCGATGTGCTGTACCACATGGGCACAATTCACCTTGAAGAAGTGAGCGAATACCTGCAACCGGAAAGCGGTAATGTGCGGAAGATAATGACCAGCAGCATGGCAGATATTCCCGTAATTCTTGCTTCAATCGAAGGGATCTTGCTGTTGCTCCCGAAAGTGAAGGATGATTCCAAACATTCGGCACAGCTGTATGAAGAGGTCCACCACCTCTCAACACCCGACGTCCTGGCGAGGGCCGGCCACGTAACTGGGGTTGCCGGGGAGATAACCCGAAATTTGGCGATAAAAAAAAGTGACCTTGAGATCACCATTACCGGATTGAACCGGTACGAGAAAATCCTCGATAAAATACAGCCACTCGAACAGCAACTGCCGATTCTCCATGGCTACGAAGTTACCGTTCTTGTAATCCAGAAGGAATACGTGGATGTCCTCGATATTATCCGTCCTGCGCTATCAGACATTACCAATAACCAGTTTGAACTGATATCGGCTGACCTCGACGAACAGACAATTGCTGTGATCACGGTCTTCAATAAACATTATTCTGAAAATGTTCACCGGTTCCTTTTCTCCAAAAACATTAATGAAGTCCGTATACCTGCAGATTACTCGAACATGCCGCTTGATAAGGCGCTGCTCCTGATCGATAAAAACCGCAGGGACGCCAGGGCAGAGAAAGAAAACATCGATAATAAGCTTGCCGGTGCCTCACAGGAATGGTACCACGAGCTGGCGGCGTTACAAAAGGTCCTGACCGAACGGGGTGAAGAACTCAGTGCCTACAACAATTTCGGTGAAACTGATTATACCGTGATGATCAGGGGGTGGGTCCCCAAAAAACTTATTCAGAAGACAAGAGATACGCTGAATGAGACATTCCAGGGCAGGGTGGTAATGACTGAAACAGACGCTACGGCAGAGATGATGGACCGGGCCCCTATATTCTATGATAACCCCCGGTGGGTTCGTCCGTTTGAATTCTTAATGAAGCTTGCAAGCCCTCCGCAATACAACGAGATCGACCCTACCCCACTCATGGCCATCTTTTTCCCGATATTTTTCGGGATTATTGTTGGGGATATCGGGTATGGTCTCCTGATCCTGGTCGCCGGTTTGTTTATCCGGTTCCGTTACGGGGCGATAACATGGCTTCGCCAGATATCGGGCATCCTAATCATTTCATCCTTTCCGGCCATCTTTTTCGGGTTTATTTTCGGGGAATTCTTCGGGAATTTTGGCGAGATGATGGGCTGGATTGAGCCTGTTACCCTGTTCGGGGTCACATGGAACCGGATAGAGGCAATGGTACCGCTCCTTATCCTGACGATTGCAATCGGAGTATTCCATGTAGTCCTGGGACTTGTTATCGGTTTCATCAATTCAATGACCCGTAAGAATCACCGGCATGCCTGCGAAAAGTGCGGGATGATAGGTGTCATTTTCTGCCTGCTGTTGTTAGTCGGAATAATAATCGAGATGATACCAGGGGTATTACTTATTCCGGTCATTGTTTTCCTTGGTTTAACCGTCGTACTCGTTATTTATGGTGGTGGTACCGGCGGCGCTGTTGAGATAATGGGGACAGTGGGAAATATTCTCTCCTATGCCCGTCTTATGGCGATCGGGATGGCGTCTGTCATACTCGCCATGGTTGCAAATGAACTGGGCGGCTCAATGGACGTGCTTGCGCTAGGTATCCTTATCGCGGTCCTGCTCCACACACTCAACCTGATGCTTGCGATGTTCAGCCCGTCTATTCACAGTGTAAGGTTGCATGTTGTGGAGTTTTACTCGAAATTCTACCAAGGAGGCGGACTCCCCTACCACCCTTTCAGTTCCGGAGACAAACCCGGGTTGAGCGAGGGTAAGAAGTAGGCTTCCATGGTCGTATTTTAAAAATTAAATTGAAATAAGTAACATTTCTATTATTAAACTTTATATAATATAAGAGCACTGTAACGGATTAGAGGTGTTGTAAATTGGCGATTGAAGTTGCATTTGGAGCTGCGATTGCGTTTGTTGGTGGCGCAATCGCGACTGGCTGGGCGCAATCCAGAATCGGTGCTGCGGGAGCTGCGACTATAGCAGAAAGACCTGATGCATCAGGCACCATTATTGTGCTGGAGGCAATCCCCGAAACGATGGTCATTCTGGGCTTTGTTGTTGCATCCATGATAGTAATTATGGTCAAGTGAAGCCCTCGCTATCCTGTATAGGGCTGGGTATTTCCGGATACGAGTTTTTCGGGATTACCTCTGGACAGAAATTACCGGTTGTCATCAGGGTATGACAGCGGGTGGGGAGGTAACGGTCAGGCCTTATGAAATATGATCACCTGATCCAGGCAATTGAAGATGGTGCAGAGGAAAAACTTCGGGATTTCAGGGAGAGTAAAGACCGTGAAATTCGCGAACTCCGGGAACGTGCAGAGACAGAGTCTGTACAATTACAAAAGGATCTGCTCAATGAAACAGAACGAAGGATAAACGTAGAAAAGAATAAGAAAATCTATTCGGCACGTGAACAGGCAAAAGATCACCTGACACGGGCACGACAGGAGACCTGCCTGCAGGTTTTCCATGAGGCTGATGTACGGCTTTCGTCATTACGTTCAACCGCTTCATATGAGGCGTTTTTCAAGGAAGTATTATCTGAGATAATTCTATCCCTTGACAGCGAAAAAATCCGCCTCCATATCGATAAAAAAGATGAGGCGCTGTGCAGGCAGCTTATCAAAGGTCCTGGGAAGGAGTTGGACATAGTCACCGATCTCACTACTAATGGTGGACTGAACGGTTCAACTCCTGATGGGAAGGTTATTATCCGGAATACGATTGAGGACCGCCTTGCCAGGGCAAAGGAGCGTATGAACGTGGTCGTATTTTCGGGACTCTACGGTGATCCGGATGTACGTTGAGTATGTGAATGCACGTGTCCATGGCATGTCAAGCCGCCTTATTACTACCCACGGGTTCGAGCGTCTGATTGCCCAGCCATCCCTGGATGGTATCATTACCGAGCTGGAGAAGACACCCTACCGTGAAGAGATCGTTGAGGCACGAATATTGCATACCGGGATTAGCTGTATCGAGTATGCCCTCCGGAAGAACCTTATGAAGACCTACCGGAAGGTCCTCACCCTCGTTGAAGGGGAAAAATCTGCACGCTATATCGTAATATTCTTAAAAAAATGGGATGTCCAGAATATAAAAACGATAATCCGGGGTAAAAATATCCAGACGCCAAACGAGGAGATCTCCGGTTGTCTTATCCCTGCCGGGACGATGGATGAAACGACCCTGATTGAACTGGTAAAACAGCCGGATGTCCGTGCCGTTGTTGACCTGATGGCGACATGGGGTATCGAATATGCCCTTCCCCTTACAAGAAATATCGGTGAATTTTTTGAACGGAACGAGATAGGGATGCTCGAGTATGCACTGGATGAGTACTATTTTGAGTCAGCGTTAAAGGAATTAAGTGGAAAGCGTCATGATGACCGGATTGTCCGTGACCTCATCGGGACAGAAATTGATATCCGGAATATCAAGACGGTATTAATGATGGTCCGTGATTCTGTTTCAGCAGATGATGCAGCCCCGTTCATCCTCAAAGGCGGAAAAGAGATCGACCATAAGATTATTCAGAATATGTTCCAGGCAAAAAAAATACCTGACGCTGTCTATCTCCTTGAGCCGACGACGTACCGTTTTCTCCTGAATGTTCCTGACCTCGAAGTCTCCCTGGGAAAGATATCAGTCCTTGAAAAAGAGCTCGACCGCTTCCTGATTAGGAAAGGGACCGCGATGTTCCGTGGTGACCCGTTCTCGTTCACCATCGTTATCGGGTACCTTTGGGCAAAACTCAATGAGATTACGAACCTCAGGGTTATTGCCCGTTGCAGGGAGGCTGGAATGCCGGATGAACTGATGGAATCGGAGATATTCTATGTATAAGTACGTGATTGTCACGGACCCGGAGACTGCGGCGGGGTTTCGCCTTGCAGGAGTGGAAGTAATTGAGGTCTCCACCCATGAGGAGGCAAGAAAGGTAATCCCACCCCTCCTGAATGCTGATGATACCGGCATTATTGGTGTGAGTGAGGAGTTCATGTCGGCAATGGACCCCGAGCTGCTGGCGACGATTGATAAGACCTACAGGCCGATTATCATCCCGATCCCAAGCCGTGCCAAAAAGGTGGTATCAGAAACGTATATCGAACGGCT
The DNA here is from genome assembly GCA_903828975.1 of uncultured Methanomicrobiales archaeon. GTDB lineage: Archaea > Halobacteriota > Methanomicrobia > Methanomicrobiales > Methanospirillaceae > CAIKOD01. The sequence continues at coordinate 28,286 of CAIKOD010000178.1, forward strand.
CCTGCGGCGGGCAATCGGGTACAACATTGTAGTGAGGCGATAAGTATGATAGAAGGAGCAATTTCCAGGATCTCCGGCCCGGTCATCCTCGCTGAGTCTATGCGTGGCTCAAGGATGTATGATGTAGTCAGGGTCGGAGAAAAGTCCCTGGCCGGGGAGGTGATCAGGCTGGACGGTGAAAATGCCGTTATCCAGGTCTACGAGGATACATCAGGGCTCAAGGCCGGCGAACCGGTTATAAACACCGGGATACCCCTGTCGGTGGAACTCGGCCCGGGCCTGATATCATCCATCTACGATGGTGTCCAGCGTCCGCTTTCGGTGCTTGCTGAACTATCAGGGAGTTTTATTTCCCGCGGGATCTCTGTTCCCGGTCTTGACAGGGCAAAAAAATGGGAGTTTGTCCCCCTGGTAAAGGCTGGCGACCCGGTCACCGGGGGTGATGTAATCGGGACCGTTCAGGAATTCCACATCGAACACCGTATCATGGTCCCCCCCGGGTCTTCCGGTACTGTCCGTGAGATCCACGGGGGTAATTTCACGGTTGAGGAGACCGTGTGCACCCTCGGTGACGGAACGGAACTGCGGATGATGCAGACCTGGCCGGTGAGGAAGGAACGCCCGTATAAAAAGAAACTTGACCCGGAAGTCCCGCTCCTTACGGGTCAGCGGGTATTTGACAGCCTATTCCCCCTTACCAAGGGTGGCACCGCCATGATCCCCGGAGGGTTCGGGACTGGCAAGACTGTTTCAGAACAGACCCTCGCAAAATGGGCAGATGCCCGCATCATCGTCTATATAGGTTGCGGGGAACGCGGGAATGAGATGACTGATGTGCTTACTGAATTTCCGGAACTTGTCGATCCGAGGACTGATCTGCCCCTCATCCAGAGGACAATAATGGTCGCTAATACCTCTAATATGCCGGTCGCCGCCCGGGAAGCATCTATCTATACAGGGATTACGATGGGCGAGTATTACAGGGACATGGGATACGACGTTGCCCTGATGGCTGATTCCACTTCCCGCTGGGGAGAGGCACTCCGTGAGGTATCAGGCCGGCTTGAAGAGATGCCGGGTGAGGAGGGGTATCCTGCATATCTTGCAACACGACTCGCAGCATTTTATGAACGTGCAGGGCGGGTGATGTGCCTTGGAAACCGGGAAGATACTGGTTCAGTCACGATTGTCGGTGCAGTTTCACCTCCCGGCGGGGACTTTTCAGAACCTATTACCCAGAACACGCTCCGGATTGCAGGGACGTTCTGGGCTCTCGACACGAGCCTCGCCAACAGGCGGCATTTCCCCTCAGTCAACTGGATTAAAAGTTACTCGTTATACCTCGAGAGCCTGAAGGAATGGTATACAAACAACGTCGCCCCTGACTGGATGGAGATACGTGACCAGACAATGTACCTCCTTCAGAAAGAGATTGAGTTGCTGGAGATCGTCCAGCTGGTAGGTCCTGATGCACTTCCGGAAAGCGAGAAGCTGATCCTTGAGGTAACAAGGATGATCAGGGAAGATTTCCTCCAGCAGAGTGCGTACAGCGATGTTGACTCCTATTGCCCGCTTGATAAACAGTACTGGATGCTCAAGATAATCCACACCTTCCACAGGGAGGCGTCGGGGAAGATGGGACAGGGGATAACGCTGAAACAGGTCATGGGGATCCCTGAGCGGAGCGAGATCTCAAGAATGAAGGATGTAGCCGATTCTGCTCGGCTGCAGGTGCTTACCGGGGCCATCGCAGAACGGATGAAGACACTGGAGGTGCAACACTAATGACAGGCTTTGACCTCTCAACAAGGGAATATCGTTCTGTTTCCTATGTCTCCGGGCCTTTGATCTTTGTTGAAAACCCCCGTAGTGTCGCATTCGGTGAAACTGCAATTATCACCCTTCCATCGGGGGAGGAACGGTCCGGTCAGGTGCTTGAAGTCTCGCGTGAGCTGGCGGTGGTCCAGGTATTTGAAGGGACAAGCGGGGTGGATAATTTAAGGACTGCAGTCCGATTTACCGGGGAACTTCCCCAGATTAATGTCTCACTTGATATGCTGGGCAGGGTTTTTTCCGGGGTAGGAAAGCCGAGAGACGGAAAACCTGACATTATGGCAGATGAGACCGTGGATATCTCCGGTATGCCAATCAACCCCTATTCACGTGATAAACCGTCAGATTTTATCCAGACCGGTATATCGACGATAGACGGCCTTAATACGCTTGTCCGGGGCCAGAAACTGCCTATTTTTTCGGGTTCAGGTCTTCCGGCAAACAAGCTGGCCGCACAGATCGCCAGGCAGGCAAAAGTTCTCGGGAGCCAGGAGCAGTTTGCAGTGATATTTACTGCAATGGGAATTACCCACAAAGAGGCATCGTTCTTTATGAAGGACTTTGAGAATACCGGGGCACTCGAGCGTGTGGTGTTCTTCCTCAACCTTGCGGACGACCCTACCATCGAGCGGATTGCCACGCCAAGGGTTGCCCTGTCAGTTGCCGAATACCTCGCCTACCGCCATAATCTCCATGTGCTTGTTATTCTCACTGACATGACCAATTATTGTGAGGCGCTACGGGAGATCTCCACGGCCCGCGAGGAGGTGCCCGGCCGGCGTGGCTATCCCGGTTACATGTATACCGATCTTGCCTCCATCTACGAACGGGCGGGAAGGATCAAGGGAAAAAGCGGGTCGATTACCCAGTTACCCATCCTCACGATGCCAGACGATGATATTACCCACCCGGTCCCAGATCTTACCGGGTACATCACGGAAGGGCAGATTGTCCTTTCGCGTGACCTGTTCCGGCGGGGTATCGACCCTCCGGTGGATGTCCTCCCGTGCCTCTCCCGCCTGATGAACCTCGGGATTGGCATGGATAAAACGAGGGAAGACCACCGGAATGTTGCTGACCAGCTGTACGCATCATATGCATACGGCCGGGACCTCAGGCGACTCGTTGCCATTGTGGGTGAAGAGGCACTGACCGATCTTGACAGGAAGTACCTGAAATTTGCCGATGATTTCGAGCGGAAATTCATCTCGCAGGGGTCAGAAGATCGGAGTATCCACCAGACCCTTGAAATAGGATGGGAATTGTTTGCAGGTCTTCCGGAAGAGGAATTAAAACGCGTGAAGGTTGACTACATCAGAAAATATCACCCGGCATACCGGGCGGGATGAGTCAATGGAGCAGGTGAACCCTACCAGGATGGAACTCCTGAAGAAAAAGACCCAGATACGACTGGCCGAGCAGGGTAAGGACCTGTTACGCCAGAAAATGGATGCCCTGATCAACGAGTTCTTCAGGATTATGGGGACGGTATCCCGTTCACGTGATGAACTCGAGGTGATTGCAGAGAATGCCCAGCGTTCGCTTGTAATTGCACAGGCTGTGGATGATAGTATCGCTCTCCGGTCAGCATCATTTGCCACCAAACGTCACATTACCCTGGACATTCATGGCCGGAATATCATGGGCGTACCGGTACCGGTCATTGAAAAGAAAAGCCTGGTATTAAGTGTCCTTGACAGGGGTTACAGTATTACCGGGGTATCCGGGCGTATTGATGAGGTTGCCGAAAATTACGAACTTGAACTTGACCTGATCACCGGCCTCGCTGAGACTGAGACTGCACTCCGTCGTCTTGGGGAAGAGATCCAGATGAACCGCAGGCGGGTTAATGCACTTGAACAGGTCCTGATACCGGAATTGCAGAGACAGGCGAAATATATCAGGATTACCATCGATGAGCGTGAACGGGAGGACTTATTCCGCCTTAAAAAAGTTAAAAAGATACTGGAAAGGAAGAAGAAAAGCCGGAAAAAAATGTGACCGGCAAACGAAGGGCCTGCCTCCAGCATCATTTTTCCGTTTATTTGCCTTTACCTGTCAGGATTGCAGTCACATCGGTTATCGCTTTTGTATCCGTTGAGTCCTTACCCTTGCTTACATTCCCAATCTGAATGATGTGCAGGACATCGGTATACTTCAGCTGGGAAAACGCGATAGTATCCCATACCACGGTATCGATGTACACCCAGCACTCCCCGAGCATCCGTTCGAGTACCTTAATATCATCTTCTGTAAACAGCTTCCAGTCGTCTCCGATGCCGTGGTGAATTTTTTTTACTGCATTCTCAACGCCTTTTTCCCTGTGGACCTGGAATAACCTCCTGCCCACTTCCGTTTTAGTAGCTTCCGGCATGCCAGTCTGTAACCTCCATATTTAAACGGTATACGGCGTGACTTAGTGACTCATATATTAATATCTTTGGATTGCCCCAGTCTATTAATCTACAAACAGGTTGATCTAATCAACAGTATACATTAAGGCCGGCGTCATCAGTATCCCCATTAAAATTTCCCGAAAAAGCGAGATTTCATTCAGGAAGATAGACTGGTGTAATAAAAGTGGAAAGGTTGGATCCCCCGGGGATTCCCTTTCCGGTTTAGTTAATCTTCGTTATGCATTACTTTTTGATGGTTGTATTGTTTATAGCAGTTTTGACGTCTGCCGTCAGGTTTGCAACCGTGCTGTTGATGGCGGTCTTGGCATTTGCCGTCAGGTTTGCCACGGGGGTCTTGTTGGTCACGTTTGCAACAGTATTATTGACCACAGTCTTGACTTCTGCAGTCAGATTAGCAACAGTAGAAGGTGCTGGCTTGCATTCGCCACGGTAGAGCGCCCATTCCTCACATGAGGAACCGTTCGGGAATGTGCAGATACCATATTCCGCACCGGTTGCGTCTTTCTTGATTTCGGTCTTACCGCCGACCTGGCCACAATATACCGAGGCAGGGTTGGCAAGTCCGGTGCTGCCCTGGGCAGGGACGACGGGGGTCGCTACTTCTGTTGCTACCTTGGTCGCAGTTGTTGCAGGCTGGTTCGATGTGCATCCGGCGGTCATCATGACCACCGCAATAACGAGGACCAGTAAAAGTGAAGATGTTTTCATCCAGCTCATTATGATTTCTCCGGCTCATACTTGAGCGGGAAAGTTATATATGCGCTGTGGTTTTAAACGGAGAAATTGAATTCTACTGTAAATCCATGATTTTATTTTGTAATTTACTTTTCAAGAAGGTTGAGATTATTCAGTAAACATTACTATGTTTTTGATCCTGATGGCCCATGCAGGATTACAGGATTAAAAAAAAATGCAGCCCCGTGACCCGATGATTTGAGATAAAAGGGGTTGTGAACCTCTTGAATACATTATCCAGACAGAATGCTCTAAGGTAGACTGTACCTCCTGATCCGGCCTTAATCCGTATATAAAAGAATTTTCGATGTTTTTGGGTTAAAGATGTTACTTCACCCCGGGATAGCTGACATCATATATTGTTTCCCTTGAGATCTAATAAGGGGAAGAGGCTAATTAGGAATGAGTGCAAAAAGGTTTCACTATGAAAGATTCAATCTGAATACCAGCAGTAATTGGCGTGCTCCTGATAGTTTTCGCTTTTATTGCAACATCTGTTGCCGCAGCGACATTTAATCAGGGGAGACTGACTACTCAGTCCTACCGGTCCTTTACGAAAGTGAACCCGGTATCGATGTCCATATTTACAAGTTCACCGCCTGCGTACCTGAATACCAAATACTCGAACCTGAATAACTATCTGAGCGGCTCGTTTAGTACAAATACGAACATGATCACGGTCCCGTCAATGGCAGCCAGCAATAATAACTGGGACACATTGTTTGGTTCACCTGCTTTCATGTATTCCTGCGGATGCGGTTAATTATTTATAGCAGGATCCCCATTTCCTGATCCAGGCCCAAAATATTTTTATTCCTGAGTTTCATTCAACCTTAATCATGAATTTCTTCCGGTTCCCGGGAATCATATCCCTCGGTATCCTTATATTGGTTCTCTTGTTCATTCCTTCAGGAGTTATTGCCCTCGAATCATTTTCGGGTGACCAGGTCTCAATTGATACACCGGTTGTCGACGATGTTTTTGCAGCGGGAGGCGCAATCACAGTAAATGCTCCTATTGACAGTCTCATTGCGGCAGGGGGCACCGTAACGCTCAATGCACCGGTAAAAGGCGATGTAATTGTTGCAGGGGGGCGGGTCATTGCAAACAATAATATCGGCGGAAAACTGGTCGCTGTGGGAGGCACCGTGGATGTTAACGGTGATGTAGGGACAAATGCCCTTATAACCAGTGGAAGGGTGACGCTGAACCCGCGGTCCAGGATTGGCAGGGACGCGGTAATATCGGCAGGTACGGTTGCAAGTTCGGGTCATGTAACAGGAAATCTGTCAGTCCGATCACAGAGCTTTGCCGATACCGGTTCAGTTGGGGGCACAAGGACCTTCGTTAAGACTGAACAACAAAGTCTCGCGAAAATTTTCACGGCACTTGGGATCCTGTTTTCAATTGGCTGGCTTATACTCGGGCTCGTGCTCATTAAAATTGCACCAGCACGGTACCATGTGGTGGTAGATGAAGTCGCGAAGACACCGGTTGTGAAACTGGTAGTCGGGTTCACTGGTCTGATTGTAGCCTGCATCGTTCTGGTGATCCTTGCAATGACCATAGTCGGGCTACCGGTTGCACTGGTCAGTGGTCTTCTTATATTCATCGGGATCATTTTTTCGGTAATATTTGTTTCGTCTTCGCTGGGCAGGTGGCTCCTGGGTATGTTAACGGTAGATATAAAAGACTGGCAAGCATTTGTTGCCGGGTTCGTGGTATTGAGTATACTCTTCCGGATACCGTTTGCAGGGCCCGTCCTCCTCATCGTTACGACCAGCCTCGGGTTTGGAGCATTGATATATACTGTGCATGACAACTGGGAGGTAATCACCGGTACTATCGGTTGATTCCGGGCCTGATTGTAACATGGAAGGACGGCCACTATATTTTTTTGATTTTTTTAGCTCGGTAAAAATTCTTTTTAGTCTATCTTGCAGGTTAGGTTATACTAAAATTTAGTCAAACTCCCGGGGATCCGCCCACAGTTTTGGCGGCCTCGGTTGGGATAGAGTATGATCTCGAAATCTCTGAAATTCTCTTCCAATGGCCCAATTGAACCCTGCTCATGAATATCTTATCGGGGGTGGAGCAGGGAGGGGGTGAAACCACCTCCTTTCAACGTATTTCTTCTTTTTTTAAACATGCAGGGTTTCCCATGAAAACAAACATGATGCCAAAAGGCCACAGGCATATAAAATGAAAATGCCAGGCGGAGATTTCCATATAAAATGCCTGAACTGCCCCCAATATAAGGAGATTTTGAACGAGCTATTTTCAATCGTCAGGGTGTGAACTTCCCGTTCATGTATGTTTCAACAAAGCTGATTTTCCGAATATGCTGGCAGAGCTTGTTAATATCCAGGTGGTGATTCCTTCCATCTGTCCATTTCGTCCATTACGCGAACCACAAGAGAGTAACCGGGAACAATGGCTATGAAAATCTGACTGCTGATCTCCCGATATACAAAAATCGAAAGCTATATGCTCATTCATTCAAAAATAACCCGCTATATGTGTGCAAGTTTTCTCGGATCACTTTTCAGGCAAAAGCCTCACATCGTCGAGAGTCCGCCGCCTCCCGTGATCGCACACGGTGCCGGCATGCAGGTGCCGGAATTTAAGCAAAAACCTTATTTCATCGTGGCATCGGTGGAGATGGGGAACACGACGACAAAATGCATCCTCACCGGCGTAAATTTGGAAACCGGGATGTCGTATGTCATTAATAAAACCGTTAAAATGAGCCGGGATGTGCGAAAACCGAAGCCGGTAGAAGAAATATTCGGTGAAACCCTTGACGGGACACAACTGACCAGGGAATCTGTTACTGAACTTGTCAGGGAAACGCTTGTACAGAGTCACCGGGAAGTGCACCTTGATATTCTCCACGACCTTGATTTTGTTGTCAGGAGCACGGGGGTGGTCGCTGCGATGGACTCTCCCGATCAGGTCGGTGTATTTGTAATTGCACTCGCAAATGGCTGTCTTTCCGCCGGTGTCCCTCCCAGAAAGATGACACCCCCAATGTCAAAGGCAAACCAGTCTGAAAAACTGCAGCCCTATAGTTTTGCAGATAAAGTCGTCTTTGTCGGGGCTGTTGCAGGGGTAGTCCCACCGGTTGGCAGTACCGGTGTTGAGATGGTAGCGAACGAAATGGAAGGAGAACTTGCCATGGCCGGTATCAAAGAGGGTGCGAAATGGACACCCGTTGATTTCAGGAACCCCTGCATCTCTATCGATTTTGGTACCACACTGGATGGTCGGATCACGAGTGACGTGACGCCAGACGACCCGAACCCGTTCGCAAAGACAATCGGGAATTTCTGCGGTCTTGCAGGCGCCATCCCGGATGCAATCATCCGTGGGACCGGGCTCGTGGACGGGCGGACCGGCACGGCACTCGACGTGTTCGGTGACCAGAGCATTCTTGGAGGTTTTTCCCTCCGCTCGAAAAGGAATGAAGTTGAGGACTTCGTGGAACGCAGCCATAAAATAATTGATATCAGGATTGTGCCGCCGGAACGAAGACGGTTCGGACGTGTGCCCGTCTATGCGGATATTGCCAAGGCGTCGGGAGTTGCAATGATTGGGTGTGACGCCGGTGAGGAAGCGAGCGGGTTAGAGGAGCTGAAAAAGATTGGGGCCGAAATCCACGAAAATTATAACCTCGGGTTCCTGAACGTGGTCATCGACCAGGTATGTGCAAAGATGGCCCTCCGGCTGATCGATGTTGCCATTGATGAGCACCTGGTATTCCCGAACAGTTCGATCGGGTTCACTGGCCGGGCTGCGATATCAGGGAGAAAACCCGAGTATATCCTGGAAGGGATTATCGAGAGAAAACTCTTCGATGACCCGAATGACCACCTGGTATTTGTGGATGATGGCCTTGCACGGGGTGCCGCACTCATGGGACGGTGCATGAACTCGCTGGGCAAACCGAAACAGCCGATTGGTGGAGTCCGTGGTGGACCGTGTATTATGAACAGACGTATTAAGGCAGGAAAATAAACAGAATCTGGAGTTAGGGAAGAATGATGCAGGAAGATCCGTCGGGTGCACCCGGAACAGGAGCGAACAGGGAGATCACCGGAGAAAAAGGACCGGAAACTGAAGAACTTTTTGACCTCATTATACCTCCTGGTACACCACAAAGTGTAATTTCTGATGTCAACAGGAAATTTGATGTCGAAATCGTTGAAAGAAAGGAAAGGCTTACCTTTGCGAATATGGATGGGGACGAGCGGATACTCCTTGCATTCAGGGGAAAACTTGAAGTTATGAAGGAAGTCGAACCCTATTTTTATGCGAAAGTAAAGGAATTTATCGATAGGCCTTAACCATTTCAATTATTTTCCGAAAAAAAGGTTACGGGGGAAGTTTTTTCTGCGGTTTTATTCCATACTTTCATTCTGCAAGCTTTTCTGTAAAACCAATTGAATAACCGCCTTTGTTGACATCCTCTAAAATTCATCTTACCGATTTTTAGGAGACCTGAAATTTACTTAAGCTCCCAGGGTGGAGCCCCGTAAAGTCCGGTAAATATCGGAATTATGGCTTTGTTGAAACACACAGGAACGGGGGGGTTCATAGGTGCTTTCAATAAAATCCCGGGAAAAAAGAATTTCCGGTGCCGTGACAGGGACCTGTGTTAGAAAAATTCCTGTGCGGCGTACCAGGTATCAGCCGCCTGGTCATATGCTACGCCGACCCCGATGAGAGTGAACTTCTGTTCATTGGAATCAACAAGATTGGCGCGGTGGCCCGGGCTGTTCATCCATGCTTCGACAATAAACCTTGCCACCTCATCCGGTGTCCCCGGGTAATTACTGAGCATTGCGATATTTTCACCGACCCCTACCCGGACATATGTCCCGAAATCCTTTTCCACCTGGTAGCCGTGCCGTATCGCCCTGTCAGCTGGTGTCTCACCATCAGGGTTAATATGGTTAAAAAATCCTCTCGCAGCCATATCAACACAGTGGTCACGACCGATTACTGCAAGTTGTTCGTCCCATTTCAAAGCGGGTTTTCCCGCGTTTGCCCGCTCAATATTTGTATAATACAAAATCCTCTGTTCGACCTGTCGCGTGGTGTCGTTAACGATAATTGTTGATGGAACTGGTTTTGCAGGGGCAACCGGGAGTAATGTTGGCAGCGGTACCAGGGTTGTCGTGGGTTTTATAGGCGTTACTGCTCTCATCACTGCCGGTTTTGACTGGAGAAACGGAAATTTCTGTGATTTTGTCGTATTGGGATAAACAGGGGCAGGAACTCTCCCGGAGGGCCCCGATGAATACGCGTTTGCCGGGGTTACCGATGTCCCTGATGAAGGAATTGAAATTGATGACCCCGAAGCTGAAGACGGGATCTGAATAAGTGTTTTGGCCGGGATTATTGTTGGTTTTGGCAGAATATTTGCGGTATTGAGTGGTTTGGTGATACCATTCGGGAAATACTGCAGGCATGCAGTTGCATCAACGAAGATCGCTGCATCCTGCGTCAAAGTGTTATCGGTTCCCTTCGCACAGATAGTTTCATAATTCTGCCATGTAACGGCTGACGCCGCAATCACGAGTATCCCTGTAATAAGGAGGACCATGACCGCTATCATCCTGGCTCTGGTATTGGGGGCTGCCATTTTCTGCTCACAAACGTATCCGGATAATCTCATATACTTCTTCCGGTAAAACTGCAAGGTTACGGGTAATCCCATGATGTACCATAACAATGGAAAATCAAAGGAGACCCGCTGCAGAAAAAAGCAGGCGCATTCTTCCAACTATGGGCTCCTGCTGCCGGTTCACCTCAAAGGAAATGGTTAAATGAATTCCAATCCTTTTTATTATGATCGATGTTTTAACTGAATTGTATACAAAGTACACATTGTATAATTAATAAAAATCGCAGTTACTGAATTATTTGTATACAGTGTATACTTTATATACAACACGAGATATTCTATATGCTACATGATGCAGCTATTAATATTTCTTACAGGACGGATATTTGGTATGCACAATGATGTGATGATAAGGGTCAGGTCGGAGACCCGTAATCGTCTCAAGATGTTAAAAGGGTTGGATGGAAATCTTGATCAGGTCATCACCAGGCTATTGGATTCATATGAGAATAGTCAACAAACCGAACCTATTTTGAGTGAACCTGAAGTTCTCAATTATATATTTGACATCAAAAAGAGGTTGGAAGTTCTCGAAAACAAGGAAGGCCAATTAAAGGACGTTAATTTAGAAGTTTTACAAAAGCCCAAAAAAATTCGATTAAAAAGATCGACTTCATCAAAAAATACTGTTGAAAAAGTAGAAAGATTTTTCAAAAATAATCCTAACGCCTCATATAGTGATGCTGCCAAGAAATTAGGGATTACAAAGCAAACAATCGGTTTCCATTACAATAATTTGGTAAAAGAAGGAATTCTTCCACCCAAAAAAAGCCAAGTAGTAGAAAATAATGAATCGATCGTACCATCTCACACACCTATTTTTGTAAGTACCGATATTGGAGTCATTTATACACCTGATGAAGCAGCAGCTTTTTTGAGAATTCCCGAGAAAAATGTCATTGATCTTCTACGCGCGGGAAAAATCAAAGGATTTAAGGCTGGCAGATTTTGGAGAGTCAAGCAATCCAATCTTGAAAATTATCTCCAGGAAAATAGATTATAAATCTGTTTTAAAAAAATTTCGAGTATCGTGATGTTCCAAGTAAATTTGATGTTTTAAATGACATAACGAATAGATGAAGCCACTTATTATTGTTGGATTCCATCTTTTTTATTTAGTCATCTGGATAATAACTGCCCCATTTTCAACACACCACTCAGTTTGTCTCCTTTTTTGAGATCAAACTGGTTCACGATATATGCAGGGACGGTTGTTCTGATGGAATTTTTTTTGAGCTGGCTGGATGGATGACGGATTCAACGCGCAACGGTTATTTATTCCTCATATGATTCTTCAAGATTCAAAGTGCACGATGTAATTTTCTCGAACTCAGTTTTCAATTTTTCAAATGTTTTATCTAAATTTGCTGAGGCTTTATCTGCATTATTAAAATGTTTTTTTACTAGTTGCCATCGAGAATCTACCAAACAAAATAGAGTACCCAGATTTTCCAAATCTTTCTTTAATTGTTCTGCTTCTTCTGACAATTTTTTTGCATGTACTCCAGCCTTTATTAGCGCAATTTTATGTGCAAGTGTAATCGGGGAAGTTACCTGGACACCTTTTTTGGTATAGTCAATTAAAACATCAGGCAATTCTGTAACAAGATAATAGTAGATGCTTTCGGAGGGAATATATGCAAATGCAAATTCTGCAGAGCCTTTATCCGGATGTATATAATCATCAGCTATTTTATTCAAATGAGACTGAATATCTCGTTTAAACTGTTTTTGAAAGTTTTCCTTTTCATTTGGATCACTTGTCTCTATCATTTTTCTATAATTATCTAATGGAAATTTTGAGTCAATACAGATAGTCCCAGAAATTGAGCGGATACTTGCGTCGGGGGTTTTATTATCGAAAACCTGTTGCCTTATCTTGAACATTTCTTGAGGCAATTGATCTTCTAAAATAGATTCAAGAGAGAATTCACCAAAAGATCCTCTTTCACTGGGTTTTCGAAGCATTTGATCCAAAGAACGATAGTCCTTTCTAATATCCTGAGCAATTATTCCTAATTCTCCGACAGATCTTTGTAATCCTGTTTTATTCCATGCGTTCGACACCGCAAGTTCAATATCATTTTGTTTGAAATTTTCCTTTTTTAAATTTAGAAACAACAAAATCAATAAAAGGACCGTAATAATCCCGAGAAATATCTCTATTACCATATAGGATATTCTGCAAACCAGCAATTAAATTTATCAATATAATTCTTAATTATATTTAGATACAATAGAAATCCGTAATAAAATATATAGTGCCGATTGTGTTAAATGAGCGAAAATCCGACAATGAATCTAATTCACTTACTCTATTTCCTGTTTGGCCACTTGAATGACTACTGACCCGTTTTCAATATACCAATTTAATTTATTTCCCTTCTTAAGATCGAATTGGTTCACGATATATGCAGGAACTGTTGTTCTTAACGAGTTACTCTTCGAGGTGGCAAAATGGAGCACGGATTCATCGTGTCTTGAATATTTAGCCATTGTTATAGCCTATTTAGGAAAGACTAGGATTTAAACCTTTTTGAAGAATCGGGTAAACAATACGAGCCCGTCCAACCAGCTGGGATAATTGTTGGACGGACCACCAGAGAACCCAATATCAATAATGGATGCAACCCCCAGATTCATACAATTACAGAAAACACCCGCGCATCCTGCCATTTTAATTCCAGGAGAGAGAAGAA
>CAIKOD010000179.1 GCA_903828975.1 uncultured Methanomicrobiales archaeon
GGTACTGGTATCTGTGCACTGCGAGGCCAGAACAATGTGCAGGGCGCCTGCGACATGGGTGCACTCGCCAATGTGTATTCCGGGTACCAGGCAGTCATTGTCCCCGAGATGAAGAAGAAGATGGAGGACGCCTGGGGCTGCGAGATAGCCGAAGGTAAAGTCGGTCTGACTGTCACCAAGTTGATCAATGTACTGGCTGACGAACCCGGCAAGGTCAAGTGCGTCTATATCATGGGTGAGAACCCGATGATCTCCGACCCGGATCTTCACCATGTCGAGAAGGCAATGAAGAATGTCGAATTCATGGTCGTTCAGGATATCTTCATGACCGAGACGGCAAAGTTTGCCAACGTTGTTCTGCCTGCTGCCTGCTATGCCGAGAAGGACGGCACCCAGACCAACACCGAGCGCCGTGTCCAGAAGTGGAGAAAAGCCCAGGACCCGCCCGGAGAGGCAAAGGCCGACTGGCAGATCTTCTGCGAGCTGGCAAAGCACATGGGATACGAGAAACAGTTCCCGTATAAGAATCCAGAAGAGATATTTACTGAAATCTCCAAGGTCACCCCATCTTATGGTGGCATGACCTATGCACGGCTCGAGAAGCCCGAAGCCCTGCACTGGCCGTGCCCGACCGCGGAGCACCCGGGAACCCCCATCCTGCACAAGGAGAGGTTCACTCACCCGGACGGACTGGGCATCTTTACGCCTATCGAGTTCAAGTATCCGGCAGAAGTTCCGGACAAGGACTACCCACTGATCCTCACCACCGGGCGCTGTATCTGGCAGTGGCACACGGGTACTATGACCCGCCGCTCAGAAAGTCTCGAACGCGAAGAGCCCACCGGCTGGGTAGAGATCAACACCGAGGATGCAAAAGCACTCGGTATCAAGGACAAGGAAATGGTAAAGGCCATCACCCGCAGAGGGGAGATCAAGGTAGGTGCCCGAGTCACCTCCGGCATCAAGAAAGGTGTGGCCTTCATCCCGTTCCACTACGTGGAATGTGCAGCCAACACGCTGACCAACAACGCGCTTGACCCGACTGCCTCTATTCCGGAGTTTAAGGCCTGTGCTGTAAGAATTGAAAAGATAAAGGAGGGACAGTAGAATGGCAGCAAAAGGCGATATGGTCTATGCATGGACCACTGACAAGGAAATTGCCGATAAGGCAGAGCTCGGTGGTGCCGTAACCGGGCTCCTCAAGTTTGCCCTCGAAAAGAAAATTGTTGATGCGGTCTTCGTGGTAAAGAAAGGCACGGACCTCTACGATGCAGTGCCTACCCTGGTCACGGACCCGGCAGACCTCAAGAACACAGCAGGTTCACTCCACTGCGGGACAATGCTCCTCTCGAAACTCGTCAAGAAGTACCTTGACGGCGCCGAGACCATGAAGATCGGGATCACCGTGAAGGGCTGCGATATGATGGGGTTATACGAACTTGCAAAGCGCCAGCAGATCAACCTCGACAATATTGTCATGATCGGTGTCAACTGCGGTGGCTCGGTAAGCCCGGTCATGGCAAGAAAAATGATCAGGGAAAAGTTCGAGATCGACCCGGACACGGTGACAAAGGAAGAGATCGACAAGGGGCAGTTTATCGTCGAGTACGAGGGGGGCCACAAGGGCATCTCCATGGACGAACTCGAGGAACAGGGCTACGGCCGGCGGACAAACTGCCGCCGCTGTAAGCTGAAAGTCCCACGCGGCGCAGACCTCGCCTGTGGTAACTGGGGAGTTATCGGGGACAAGGCAGGAAAGGCAACCTTTGTAGAAGTCTGCAGCCAGAAGGGTGCAGACCTGCTGTCACAAGCCGAGAAGGCCGGCGTCATCAAGACCGAAAAGGCCAATGAGAAGGGGATTGAGATCCGTGGAAAGGTCGAAAGCGCAATGCTGAAACTTGGTGACAAGTGGCGTGCCAAAGACTTTGCCGGTCTCGGTGAGGGGAGAAAACGCCTTGAAACAATCGTAAAAGAGACCTCAAAGTGTATCAAGTGCTTCTCCTGCATTGAAGCATGTCCAATATGCTACTGTGTCGAGTGCAGCACGCGTAAGCCCTACCTCGTGGCTCCCGGGGAAGTACCGCCGAACTTCATGTTCCACCTGATCAGGTTCTCACACATCTCTGACAGTTGCATTAACTGCGGCCAGTGCCAGGAACTCTGCCCAATGGAGATCCCGAACGCCCTCTTCATGCACGCACAGCAGGTTGAGATGGAGAAGATGTTTGGACATACACCTGGTATCAATATGGAATTACCGGTACTCGGGTTCGCAGAAGAGAAGACCGAAAGGGAACGGCTTTCCGCAACAGGAAGCGACCAGATCTTCGATATCTTCAAGGCCTGATACGTTCCGTCCATTCAATCATTTTTTTTCTATTTTGTTCGATTACCCGGTATCAACCCTTTGTTGAAACACACATGAACGGGAAGCTCACACCCGGACGATTGAAAATGCTTCGTTAAAAATCTCCTTAAATAGGGGTCGTTTCAGGCATTTTTATGGGAAATTCTCATATATCTTTTTTTTAAAGATTAGGGTATTTCAAAAAATGTAATCACGTTCCCGGGGCTCCGCCCCGTCGCTGTGGCGGCCCCGGTTGGGATAGGGAATAATCTCGAAATCTCTGAAATTTTCTTTGAATGCCCCAATTGAACCCTGCACATCGAATATCATTCTGGTGTTGGGGCAGGGAGGAGATAGAACCACCTTCTGTCTATATTATTCCATAATTTGGGGGGGACAGAACGCAGGATGTCAACAGGGAAATATGGTGGGCAACCGTACCTAATAAGAACAAGGATTACCAGAATTATTGATAAAACCCAGGCCCTGTGCCCTGAGTTCATCATCAGATGCAAAAGGGAAAAGGTGTAATTTTTGATACATGCCGGAGTCCGTCCCGCTGTACCTGTATTAGAGAGATGGTTGTACTGACCAGTTTGATTACTGGAAATTCAGGTCACCTGCTGGTTTATTGGCTGGCACTTTCCAACTGGGCAGGAAGAAATCAGGGTCTTTCCCATATCTGAATCAGCGTCTGCCGGCTGCACTCTTAAGAGTCCATGGTAAGAGCAATACAGGCCTGCCGGAACGACCGGAGAGAACGAATAAGAGAATGTATATGTTGCCTGATTGCCAATCTAATGTCAAAGTGGTTCATAACGGGGAACTAAGGGAGAGATGAATGTTCTTGGAACTGAAATCATGTAAAAAAGCGTACAATTCAGAGACACAACGGACAATTCCCCCGGAGGAGACACTTCTGAAAGTAGAGTCACTCCTCCCGGTGGCAGGTATCACGCGGGTCGCTGATATTACCAGTCTTGACCGCATAGGTATCCCCGTATTTTCAAGTATTCGCCCGATGGCAAAGGACGGGGCGATATCAGTCTATAACGGGAAAGGTGCTACCCCGGTAGAGGCGAAGGTTTCGGCAATAATGGAAGGGATTGAACGTTGTTCCGCAGAGCTTTCGGCACGTGAGACAGTGATGGCGGCATACGGGGCACTTCCCGTAGGAATGCGTGCGGTAGACCCAAATGCCCTGGTCCTGCCTGAAGGCACGGATGCGTCGGTTATGGTGCCCTGGGTGGAAGGGTATGATATCGCAAATAGTAAAGAGATCTGGGTCCCGTCACATGCAGTCTTCCATCCGCTCCCACGGTTCACCCTCCCACTCTTCCGTACCAATACAAATGGCCTTGCATCAGGAAATACCCGGGAAGAAGCAATATTTCATGCGTTGATGGAACTGATCGAACGGGATGCCTGGTCCCTTGCCGAGATCACAAGACGGACAGGGCCCAGGGTTGTGAATGTCAGTTCCGGGCTGGAAAAGGAATTACTTGACAAATTTGCCAAAGCCGGTGTTGAAGTAATTATCAAGGATATCACCAGTGATATCGGGATACCGACCATCGCTGCGGTCTCGGATGATGTCCAGCTTAAAGACCCGACTCTTCTTACCATCGGGATGGGCACTCATACCAATGCAAAAATCGCCCTTCTCAGGGCCTTGACCGAGGTGGCCCAGAGCAGGCTGACACAGATCCACGGAGCCCGGGAAGATACCGATGTCGCTGATTTCAGGAGAAAAATCGGGTATGAACGGACCAGGAGACTGAACCGGTACTGGTTCGAATCTGACAAAGATGAAGACTTTGCAGGGATCCCTTCCAGTGACACCGATGATTTCCTCACTGATATCAGGAACGTAATCGAAGCCCTGGAAAACGCAGGACTCAACAATGTGATCGTGGTCGATCTTACCCGTCCTGATCTCGGGGTACCGGTCGTGCGGGTTATTGTACCGGGACTCGAGGTATTTGCGATGGACGGAGAACGAAGCGGGAGGCGTTGTAATGATGCACGAACTCGTCGTGTACCTCGGGCCGAGTCTTCCCGTCCGTGATGCGGAGCAGATCCTCCACGCAGAATATCTTCCACCCGCTAAACGGGGAGATATCCCCCTCGCAGTCCGCCAGGGTGCCAGGATCATCTGCCTCATCGATGGTGTTTTTTTCCAGGACTGTTCGGTAGGGCACCGGGAGATACTGGCGGCACTATCAAAAAATGTCAGGGTTATCGGGTCCTCGAGCATGGGGGCACTCCGGGCATCCGAACTCGATACCCTTGGCATGGAAGGTATAGGCGAGATATATCAGCTGTATAAAAACGGGGATGTCGAATCTGACGACGAGGTGGCATTGATCTTCGACCCTGAATCAGGCATCGCCCTATCAATTCCACTCGTAAATATCAGGCATATCATTAACCTTGCAGCACAACGGGGGCTTATAGATACGGGCCAGAAGGACCTCCTTTTCAGAACCGCACAATCATTATATTTCCCTGAACGGACCTGGGACCGGATAAGGGAACTTGCGAGCGAAAACATTCCTGCCACGGTCCTTGAAAAATTCATACGGTACGCAGAGGACGGCCCTGACCTGAAGCGTGAGGATGCCATCAGTGCATTGAACTATACACGAAACGTGGCAGAAGAACTGGGTATTCTCTGATAAACTTTTTACCTCGCAGTGATCCTTCACAACATTTTGGGACATTCATTTCATTGATAATTGGTCCGTGATGAAATACCCTTTACAAAATATCAATGAGCTGGTATCTGGATAATCATCAGGGAAACATCGTTCAGGGGGAGAGGCATTCTGGAAAATCGGCTTTGTTGAAACCCTGCACACAAAAAAAAAGAGGCTCTTCGCTATTATGAGTGGGTAACTATGAGAGTGTAAAAAAAATGATTTGATGGGGCTCCGCCCCAAACCCCGATTAAGAGAATTCCGCTGCCCCCGAAGGACGCCCCGGCGGCGGTTCAGTGCGTGTTGACGCAATTGTCTATAGTATTTCCAATATTTAGCGCGATTTTCCAATTCTAATGTTTGATTGTCTTTTGATTTCATTTGTTGATATCTTAAGTTCAGGTTATCTACCCACACGAAACAGCGAAGAGGCTTATTCGATTACGATGATTGACTTTACTCACCTTGATTCTTAATTGTCCAACGGATGTTATTGGTTTTCTCTCTGAAGTTCCCGCACGTACATATTGTTCGTTTCCTGATTTTCTCGCATATTTTCCTCCACATAATTTTGTCACGATCTCGTTATCTGCTGCATTTACTATTTGTTAAAGAAATTTTGCCTCAATTTGCAAATCTTTCATCAGATATACGAGGTTTCCTATCGATACTGCTTCGTCTTCAGGTAGGCAAACTTTTAACTGCATTGGAATTATGATTTCCATTTGGGGGGGTCTCCTTTTCGGTTTTGTCACCCAGTGAGATCATCCCAAGGATGATTATCTTAGCCGATCATTGGACTCAATCAATAAATTAATACATGATATTGACCGGGTCCAGGCCCTGCGGGACCGTCCTCCTGATACTGAACGATGCGCCGCCAGGGGGTTTGACTTCGAGGGTGAACTGGGTTCGCGGCTTGATCTTATTAGTCGGTTTCGCGTCGATCGTCCAGACCTGGTTATCCGAAAGGGCCATTTTATTCGTACCGGAAACATTCCATTCCCCGGCCCCGGCGACACCGGCTGTATACTTCAGGGACTCAAGCAGACCTTCCGTGCTTATGATCATCTGGCTGCCCCTGAAATCTACAGGGGTCCCGCCTGTCGAAAGGGTTACCCCAAACTCGACCGTATCAATACCCAGGGAGGTATCTGATGCCAGCCCATAGATATCCCCGACAACAAGAACATTTGATGCTACACCCTGGACCCCTGCATTGGCTACCTTCTGGCTGACCTGGGTGGTAAAAAGCCCTGCCCCGAGCATAATATAGGTGAACACAGAGGCCACGGTGATAAACGCAATCAGTACAATTGCGGCCTCTATACCGGTAAATGCATCTTCATGCAGGGGTGGTTGCTTCACGGGAAATCTTACTCCGGGTATCTTTGGAATATTTTGGTAGTAGTTACCTGTGGTCCTTTAAGTATTTGAGTAACGTGACCTCTGTAACCGGGATGGATCAGAGAATGAAAAATGCGAGCAGGATCTGCATATAAATATCCATATTCAATATCCGTTGTTCCGGGCGATCGCATACCTTGATGGAGGTTGTAATTCATCCTCCATGTCATGCCGGGAGGACTGACACCCAGGACAGCACCAGCCAACGATTGGATCACCAGGATCCCCGCGAAAAAGGTAATAATACCAAACTACAATATTTTTTTAGTTACTCTTCTACAGGATCCAGCTTTTCGATAGACTCCCAGGGGATCATCATATTCACCAGACCCGTCGTCATGAATACCGGATCCTGGCGTTCGCTTCCAACAGCCCCTATACCCATAAATTCGAGATCCTGGTCTGTAAACCGTGCAACGACATGGTATCTCCTACCCGGCACCACCATATTTTTCCATTCATTCGCAATGATCATGAAAATAAAATTGAGATAGGGGTATATCGAATGATGCCGGACGCGGGGTGAAAGTAATAAATTGAAACAGGAATCTTTTTCGTGAATCGTAATGACGCAGAGGTATGGATAAACGCCGGGAACTTTTTCCTAATGATCCTTTCTCTACCGATGATGTCAGTGATAAAAAACGAGTTTTCACTAAAACGCAGCAAAAAGAGATTTTGACTTAACAGAATAATTTATGCGCTGGTGAGTATTGCCACCATAAACCCCTTGACCTTCGGATTGTTCAATATCACCATGTTGAAGGTTGGGCAGCGCGGGGCAAAATAAAAGTTCAAAATGGCATAGCTGTTTGTCCAAATTGCCATGCATTGATTCACTATTATGAAAAATTAGAGATACAGGAACGAGATGAAGATGAGGAAGAATAAGGGGAAGACCCCGATCGATTCACCCATTTTTTGAATATTTCGAAATCGGGTTCAATACGGGTAATATGCTGGTTGTATCTGCAGGAGCCATAATGGGATTGTTGGGGCTGTATCGATCGTTTTGATGACCCAAATTTATCTAGGGACTGTTTTGGTTTTTGTTGGATTGGTTTTGTTTATTATAGCTGGCGGGCAAGATTACATAAACTAATTTTTATTCATGCAGACTAGGCCTGTAGAAAAGACCCTAGAAAAGAAACCTGTTTGCCTGAAATGTGGAGCTGGGAATATCATCGTGCTGAAGGATAAATCAATCATTTGCCGCCGATTCGGGAATGATACCCGGAGATGATTAAAAATGTCAGATAGTTGTAATAAAACCCATCTTCCGCAGGTCGGACCTCAAAAATAATAATTTTCATACGGCTGACCCAGCAATCCAAGTATTTTCCGCAAATCGTCTTTTAAATTAGCGATTTTGATTATTCTATATCCTTCAACAACAACAGAAAACTCCCGAA
>CAIKOD010000180.1 GCA_903828975.1 uncultured Methanomicrobiales archaeon
TTCGGGAGTTTTCTGTTGTTGTTGAAGGATATAGAATAATCAAAATCGCTAATTTAAAAGACGATTTGCGGAAAATACTTGGATTGCTGGGTCAGCCGTATGAAAATTATTATTTTTGAGGTCCGACCTGCGGAAGATGGGATTAAAAATACTTCTGCATGACCTGTTGAAAATAGAATGAAGTCGAAAAGAGGGAGATGGGCAACCCTTTCTCCCTGTTCAACTGAAATACAAACATAAAAATTGTCCCGGAATCATCAATCATCCAGGTCCTCATGTCCCTGCTTCTTTGATCCTATGTATGAAAAATACGGGTCGGGTACAAATAAATAGGCAGAACAAACTGTATAAACGGTTGATAATTAGAAATACCGAATTAAACGGAATTGAAGAATAACAGAAAAAAAGATTAGCCGAACAGGGCACCGAGCCCTGCCATGCCGCTCTCTTCCTCTTCTTTCTTATCTTCCTTTGTCTCTTCTGCTGCTGCTGCAGGTGCTGCACCGGCTGCTGCGGGTGCTGCTGCAACTGCTACCTGTGCTACAGCTGCCTTGCTGATTGCATCATCGATGTTAACACCATCAAGTGCTGCAACGAGTGCCTTTACACGGGATTCGTCCACGGCGATACCTGTGGCAGTAAGGACTGCCTTTACGCTGTCTTCCTTTACCGGCTTTCCAGCCTTGTGCAGGAGAAGTGCTGCATAGATATATTCCATCTCAATTCACCTTTAGATTTATTTTCCCTCAGTTATACCTTTGAGGGCAACGGTTTCTCTGTACGCCTTACCAATAATCGCATCAATGACATCTTTCTCGTAGATGCTTGCCTCGATTCCAAGTGCACGTGCTTCGCGGGCTGCCTTTGTGATCATCGGTACGATCGTTTCTTTCGTCGGGATACCTGCGTTCAACGAGAGGTTGAATGCCTGCCGTCCTGCGAGGGCGATCTGTGCGAGGATCTTGTCTTCATCAATGGCAAGCACCGAAGGCTCGTACATGTCTCCTTCAAAGTATGCTACCTGGAGGAGCAGGCCGATATCCATCGGCTTGATATCGAGTTTTGCAAGGACCTCTGCCTGTTTCCGGGTGACAGCCTGGCCTTTCTTGACGATGGTCTTGGTCTCGCGGATCCTGACCTTACCGGCCTCGATCGCTGCGGGAATACCTGCCTGCTGGAGATCACCCACAATGGGGCCTGGTTTGAAGCTCGTCGGACCTTTATGAACGATAATGTCCTCGGGTGCAATCTCACCTGGTTTTGCCGCCATCTTGGTTTTGGTCTTTTCGAGTGTCTTGAAGAGCTTGAACGGGTTTTCGTTTGTGAAGATCAATGCTGAATGACCGGATATATACTTAGAAACAGCGGCCTTATCGCCCCCGATTTCCTCAAATGCATGTTTGATGAGTGTATTCCTGGTCATCTTGATCGTCGCGGTACCACGGAGGTTCCTGCGGATCTGCTGGACCTGCGTTGCAGGAATGCCATACATATCCACAAGCCCTACCAGGGAAAATTCCCCTGAGTGCTTCTTGATATCCTCGACTTCTTTCTTCTTCCATGCCGGTAGGTGGTGCGTATACAATGCCATTTATACCACCCTCACTGCCGGGCCCATGGTCGTCTTCACGTATACCGATCTGACATTCATCGTTCCCTGGTCAAGGACCGACTCGACTCTTTTCAGGACTGCGTCGATATTCTCGGCGACCTGTTCATCGGTCATCTTGGTCGTACCGACCTTGACTGAGAGGACTTTCTTGTCCTTGGTCCTGATCTTTACGGAATTCCGGAGTCGCTCCACGATCGGCTTGATGTCCATACCCATTGTAATCGGTGTCGGCATCCGTCCCCGCGGACCGAGCCGCGGACCTAAGAAACGCCCGACCAGTGGCATGACTGCCGTCTCAGCAAGGAAAAACCGGTACTGACCGGCGATCCTCCTTGCCTCCCGTGGCTCTCCACCGAGCCGCTCGATCTCTTCAGGGCCGATAATCAGGTCCACGCCTGCCTCTTTCGCCTGCGTGGTGATGTCACCCTTCCCGAGTACCACTACACCGACCGGTTTGCCGATGCCATGGGGGAGAAGGATTGTCTCATCAATACGATTTTTCGGCTGCGCCATATCGATATTCTTGAGATTGATGGTAATATCTACACTCTCAGAGAACTTACGTTCAGGCGCTTTCTCTTTTGCCGCTTTCACGGCCTCAATAATTTTGGCCCTTTCTACCATCTGATTCCTCCATAGTCCACGACCGTGCACGGAAGTATTCCGCCACGATCTCCTATGGTTTCGCAAATCTATTCAGCGAGAACCTTGTCATAGGCGCCGGAATCAATCGCTGCAAAGACCTCTTTAGGCTTTTTGCCATCCACGTTGACTCCCATGCTGACGCATGTACCGACAACTTCCTTGACTGCATTCTTGATGTCATAGGAGAGCATGTCGTCATGCTTCATCTTGGCGATTCTGACAGCGGCCTCGAGCGACAAATTTCCAACCACAATTGTGTTGGGTTCGGCAGAACCTTTCTCGATATTGGCCTCTTTCTTGATGAGTGCCGTCGTCGGTGGAATACCCACCGTGACTGTGAAGTTCTTCTTTTCGTCAACTTCGATCGTTACCGGCACCTGCATTCCGTTGAATGAAGCTGTCTTCTTGTTGATCTCGTCGACTACTGCCTTCACATTTATACCGAGGGGTCCCAGTGCCGGTCCAATAGGTGGACCTGCAGTTGCCTTGCCGCCGGGTACCAATACCTCGACCACTTCTGCCATAGTAGTATCACCATGCCGTCCCGTAAGGGTACGAACCTGGGTTAAGTAATGTTACCCTGCACTGACTTAAACATGTGGGAAGACCGGAAAAAAAGGGAGGCTGGTCAGCGGTCTTCGCCCTTATCAATCACGCGGACATTATCGCCCCGGACTGTGATCGGGATGGGCAGCACACTCTCGTAGAGCTCGACGGTTATCTCCTCTTTACCTGAGTCGATCCGCTTTACGACGGCTTTTTCACCCTTGAACGGCCCGGCGATCATCTCGACGATTGTCCCTTCGGATATACCGCTTACGACAGGTTTTGGTACCAGGAAGTGTGCGACTTCGGCGAGCGTGGTCTCACCATGAAGAACGATGCGCGCGTGTGGGACTTTCTCGACCAGTTGTTCAATCCTGTTCATCTGTTCGGAAGTTTCGACAAGGACATAGCCCTTGAGCTCGTCAGGGACGATGATTGCGAGCACCTTCACATCCGAGTCGCCGTTGTCGATTACCTTCTTGATATTGTCAGCAACCGTCCTTTCCTGCTTCGAGGTCGTCTTAATGGCAAAAATACGGTTAGTCTGTTCAGGCATATTCATCAGCTGGGGACTAAGAGGAATAGTTCGTAAATGATGAATCCAATGAGACCTACGAGCGCAATACCTGCTGCAGCGACGAGCGCAATCTTCTGGAACTCTTCCCTGGTTGGTGTACGGGCAAGTTTCAGGACACGCAGGTACTTACGCAGCAGTTCCTCGTGGAAATCAATTTTCATATTGGGTTTTGGTAATTCCATAGTTGATCACTTCAGGAAGTCTATCTCAAATTGCTTCTGAACTTTTGGGTTATTTTTTTCATTCCTTCCATATATTTGTGGTGACCGTACACCGGTAACGACAAGGAGGGTGCGCATCTTGTTCTGCATATCCGGATCGACCTGTGCGCCCCAGATAATCCTTGCATTCGGGTCAATACGGTTGTAAACTTCCTGCACGGCACCCTCTGCTTCTGCCATGGTCATGTCCGGACCGCCGATGACATTGACAAGCGCGGCGTTTGCTCCTGAGATATCAACGTCAAGCAATGGTGACCTTATTGCCTTTTTTACCGAGTCTGCAGCCTTATCTTCGCTGTCACTCTCACCCATTCCGATCATGGCAACACCCCCGCGCTCCATAACCGTGCGCACATCGGCAAAATCAAGGTTCACGAGTCCCGGCATCGTGATCAATTCGGTGATCCCCTTAACTGCCCTCATCAGGACTTCATCGGCGACTTTGAATGCCGCGTAGAGCGGTAGTTTCGGGACTACCTCAAGCAGCCGGTCGTTTGGTACGACAATAACGGTGTCCGCCACATCACGGAGCCGCTCCAGTCCTGCCTCGGCATTCTCCATCCTGATTGCACCTTCTGCAGTGAAGGGAAGGGTTACCACTGCTATGGTGAGGGCGCCTTCTTCACGTGCTGCCTTTGCAACGATTGGTGCGCAACCGGTCCCGGTCCCGCCTCCAAGACCTACCGTGAGGAAGACCATGTCGCACCCGGCAACAGCACTCTTGAGTTCCTGTTCGTTTTCCAGCGCAGCCTCTTCGCCGATCTGCGGGATTGAACCTGCCCCGAGCCCACGTGTCCGTTGTCGTCCGATAAGGATCCGGTGATCAGCTCTCGTCCTTGAAAGGTGCTGTGCATCAGTATTGATTGCGTACAGGCGGGCGCCGTGGATCCCCTCCTCCATCATGCGGCTGATAGTATTTGAGCCGCCGCCTCCACAACCGATAACCGCTATCTCTGTCCGTAACCCCTCCAGAATCTGGTCAAGTTCTGAATCGTTCTTTGAGACATCAAGTGTGTCATCCCTCACTTTTGTCAGTGCCTCTTCTACGATAGATCTCATGTATATCTCTCCAACCCCGGGATGTGGATATCTTTCCTGCCGAAGACCTGGACCATATCGGGTGTAATTACCCTGTTCCCGACATGCACTGCCTCCCCCTTCATAAGCAGGCCAAACAAAGGACCAGTTGGAACACCGAGTTCGCGCGCCTTCCCGGGGTCCAATTTATTTTTAAGGATTATCAGGTGATCGCCCTCAATTTCAGTCTCTTCGTTAATAATAATGATTGATACGCATAAGGTTATTAAATCATGTAGTTTTGTTTCCTTCTGGTCCTGTCCCGTGATGAATACAGGGAGGACAGCCGATTTTTTTGTTGAGAGGTGGGTTATCGGAATTTTCCGGATCTCTTCGAGAAGCCCCGGTCCGCCTGCAGAAAGGGCCGCCGCGAGGAGCACGGGACTGATCTCAATGGCGACCGGGTCTTCAACTGACTCCAACGAATTGACATGGACCATTACATCAGGGTCTATTGAAAGAGCCAGTGTCCTGATCCGGAGATAATCTTCCCATGCAAGTGTCCCGATACCGGTTAGGTCATGCTCTGCGAGCCTGACAAGGCCGAGTCCATCGATCAGCCCCTCTATCCGGGACAGGTTTTGCCCGTCCAGGGCTTTCCTGTCTATGTATGCTGCCACCGCATGGCTTTGTGCTGCCATCAGGCTGACTATCTCCTTCGTTATCGTCCCCATCACCCGCGTGTGTGCAATGTGACCAAACGCCCCCTGTGTTGAAAGGGCGATTTCAGTCTGTCGCCGGGCATAATGTGTCCCGCCAAACCCGATGAGGGGAATTGCCGGTAAGGGTTCCGCGAGGAGCACACTCTCGGCAACGGCCAGGCCTGCCGTTTCATCGAGCCATTCCTTTTCTGTGCTCCCGATCTCTGCAAAAAATGACGGGTGACACAGTTCGGTAGGTCCATGATGCGTCACTTCGTAACAGGCACCATACCCCGGTGGTGCACGCTCTTTTAAGTTCCTGAGCACTGCCTGCATCCAGGCCGGGGCTGCCGGTGCCAGCGAGCCCGGCTTTCCACCGAGCCTCGCATTCCCAGGGTTTCCCGTTACGTGAACGGTGAGCACCGGGGCGGGATGAACGGAAGCATGGCGGGAGAGGAAAATTACCAGGTCAGTATCGATAGTGCGGTCGATACCGTCCTCGAAAATCAGTCGTCCCTCTACTTCGATATGAGAGTACACATGCTGCCCTGATTTGGCACCCTGATATTCACCCGGAAATCCGCATTCCAGGAGTTCGTGGATGTGCCGGTGGATGTTCCGGCCGGCAGGGTCCGCCCGTGAACTGACAAGGGTGATCTTCAAGGTGTGGTGTTCCTCCTTCAAAGTGATTGACTATAGCGGATCCGGTTAACAATAACCGTAAACCCTATGTAATTGTACATATACCATTGTTCGTTATGGAAGAAGATAAGATCAGTTCAGCATTTGAAAAAGAAGGTATAGGTAGCGAGATCCAGTGCCCACAGGCCTTTTCGATTGCAGAAAAATACGATATAAACAAGGGTGAGATTGCGGCGTATTGCAATACGCACGGTGTAAAGATCAGGAGTTGTCAGCTGGGCTGCTTCAAATGAGTGTCTTTCTTGAAACCGTCCTCGTCGAAGAGGCCATCACAAGGATAAAAGCCATTGCTCCAGTACCGGGGAAAGAACTGGCCCCGCTTGAATCTGTATCCGGGAGAGTCCTTTCCGAAGATATCAGGGCGGATATCGATATCCCGGGATTTGACCGGTCGGTAGTCGACGGGTACGCAGTGAAGTCTGCCGATACGAGCGGGGCAGGGGAGTCAGTCCCTGCAATGCTCAGGCTGGCAGGAAAGATGAACATGGGTGAAAAGGCCGCCAGTCATCCAGGCCCCACCGGTACCTGTGTCTATGTTCCCACCGGTGGTGAACTGCCCCAGGGGTTCGATGCGGTCGCGATGATTGAATATTGCGAACCGATCGGGGATTTGGTGCTTGTGAAACGGCCCCTTGCCAATGGTGAGAATATTGTCCGGCGTGGAGAGGACTTCCATGCCGGTGAAACAGTGCTGAAAACCGGGTGCCGTCTCGGGCCCCGGGACATCGGGGTCCTCGCGGCAGTCGGCTGCAACACGGTACCGGTGTACCGTGTCCCGAGGATCGGTATTTTATCCACGGGGAACGAGCTCGTCCCGGTGACCGAAGTCCCAACCGGTAGCCGGGTCAGGGATATCAACAGCTATCTCTGCAGTTCATACGTGAAAGAGCTAGGGTGTGAACCCGTTCTCTACGGGATTGTCCTTGATGAGCGGGAAGCATTTCGGGAAGCGCTTGAGAATGCACTTGCCGGATGTAACGCTGTCCTGATATCGGGCGGCAGTTCAAAAGATGAACGGGATATGACCGCGTCAGTGATACAGGAACGGGGGGAAGTCCTCGTCCATGGGATTGCAATTGCCCCTGGAAAACCGACTATTATCGGAAAGGCCGGCGGTGTCCCGGTAATCGGTCTTCCTGGTCATCCCGCTTCGGCTTTTATCGTACTTAAGGTGGTGGTCCGGCACCTCCTGAACAGGATGTCCGGTGACCAGTCAGCGGGTCACGTGGCAATGAAATATACCGCCCTTGAAAATATTCCGTCTATGAAAGGGCGCGAGGAATATGTCCGGGTCCTGGTCACAGACCACGGTGTGGTCCCCCTGTTTGGAAAGTCCG
The DNA here is from genome assembly GCA_903828975.1 of uncultured Methanomicrobiales archaeon. Taxonomy (GTDB): domain Archaea; phylum Halobacteriota; class Methanomicrobia; order Methanomicrobiales; family Methanospirillaceae; genus CAIKOD01. The sequence continues at coordinate 7,359 of CAIKOD010000180.1, forward strand.
GCCTTCTTAACACCCTTGTCAGAAGCAATGGACTGGTAAGGGTTCCCGCGGGCAGCGAGGGGGTCGAGGAAGGGGACCTGGTGGAGGTAATTCAATGGTAACACGCTACCTGAAACTCATTACGCTCGAAGAAGCACGTTCGCTGATACGGACGTCATTTCCCCATACGATTAGTCATACAAGTATTCCACTCGAGGAAGCAGCAGGCCGGATAACGGCAAAACCGATATTTGCAAAGTATTCGGTCCCGGAAGTTCACCTATCAGCAATGGACGGGATTGCTGTCCGGAGCATCGATACCCACACGGCGAGTGAACAGCACCCCGTTGTGCTGGATGATGTCAGACGGGTAAATACCGGGAATGTTGTCCCGGCCCCGTACGACGCCGTGATTATGATCGAGGATGTAACAATCGATGGTGACCGGTTTACCATCCGTAAGGCCGCGGCACCATGGCAGCATGTCCGTTCTGCAGGAGAAGATATCGCTGAATCAGAAATGGTACTACCATCGATGCACCGGGTCCGGCCCCATGAAATCGGGGCGCTTGCTGCATACGGGGTGACCACAATTGATGTTGTATCCCTGCGTGTCGGGCTTATACCCACAGGGAGCGAGCTGGTCTTCCACGGTGCACACCCTTCACCTGGACAGGTCGTGGAGAGTAACACGGTGATGGCCGCTGCCTGGCTTGAAACAATGGGGATCACCTGCACCCGCTATCCGATCACATCCGATGAACCGGACAGGATACGGCAGATGATTGAACGCGGGGTAGACGAGAATGACCTGGTCATTGTATCAGCCGGTTCTTCTGCCGGGACGCATGATTTTACCGCGCAGATTATCCGGGAGATGGGCGTCCTCCTCGCCCATGGTGTGGCAATCAAACCCGGCAAACCCGTGATCATAGGGAAAGTGGAAGGGACCCCGGTCATTGGTATGCCGGGGTATCCCCTCTCTGCCCTCACGGTAATCCGTGAAATTATCATTCCACTGCTTACAAACTACGGGATTACTGTTCCGGCGAAAGAGACATTGAATACCCGGTTAACAACGAGCCTTCATTCAGAGGTGGGTACCGATGAGTTCGTGTTGCTCTCGGTCGGGAAAATCGGGGGGGGTTACGTTGCCACTCCCCAGTCACGCGGGGCTGGTGTGCAGATGAGTGCGGTACGGGCGAACGCGTACCTGAGGGTACCGCGGAACCTGGAGGGTTACGAGGCCGGGTCAGAAGTACCGGTAACCCTGATGGTGACGCGGGGACAGGCAGATTCGGCGCTCCTTGTTACCGGAAGCCATGACCCGTCAGTTGATTATCTCGCCGATATGCTGCAGAATCGGGGGATAGAAGTCCATTCCACGCATGCCGGCAGCATGGGAGGCCTGATGGCACTCATGAAAGGGGACTGCCATGCCGCACCGATGCACCTCCTCAGTGATTCAGGTGACTATAACACATGGTACCTTGAGAAATATCTCCCTGGAGTGGACCTTGTCATCCTGACCGTTGCCGGCAGGGAGCAGGGGATCGTCTCGAAGGATGGGGTTGGTATTGACGACCTGAAAGGCCGGCAGTTCATCAACCGCCAGAAAGGATCGGGGACCCGTATCCTGCTTGATTATGAACTGAAAAAACATGGGATAGACCCGGCATCAATTCCGGGGTATGACCGGGAAGTTACCACGCATAGTGCAGTAGGGCTTGCAGTAAAAACCGGGGAGGCTGATGCAGGGATGTGCGTGTATAGTGCAGCAAAAACTCTCGGGTTGAAATTTGTACCGGTGGGCAACGAACGGTACGAGATCGTTATAAGGAAGGAACAACTGTCGGATCCACGTGTTGCTGCCCTCTTTGAGACTGTTTCCTCGCCGGAATTCATCGGGACTCTTGACCGTCTCGGGGGGTATGATACGTCAGAGACGGGTCACCGGCGCCAACTGCCCTGATAACTGCGTCATCCGGGGTGTCGCAGGTGACTACCCCCGGGATCTCCCATGTGTGGTACCCGAATACCGGCTTACCCATTTTTAATGCGGCGGCAATCTCCGAAAGAGTCCCATAAGAACCGCCAATTGCTATCACGGCATCAGCGGACTGGACAAGGATGATATTCCTTGCATGCCCCATTCCTGTCCTGATTACAATCCCTGAATAGAGGTTCTCCCCCGATATTCCGGAAATAATCCCTACGGTTGTGCCTCCGTGTGCCTGTGCCCCCTTTGCTGATGCCTCCATAACCCCGCCTAGCCCCCCACAGCAGAGGATGGCATAGTGGTCTGCGAGGAGTTCACCAACCCGTTCTGCTGCCCGGTATTCCTCATCAGTGCAGTCACCGGAACCTATCACGGCAACCTGTGTCATCCTAGCCAATGCCCCCATCCCTGTTGATTACCAGCAGCCGCAGTTCGCTCATCTCTTCAATTGCATATCTGGGGCCTTCACGCCCGGTCCCCGAACCCCTGACCCCTCCATATGGCATATGGTCCACCCGGAACGACGGGATATCATTAATGATGACCCCACCGACATTCATCTCTTCAAATGCCCGCATCACACGGTTGATGTTCTGGGTGAATATTCCAACCTGGAGCCCGAAATCGCCTGCATTTGCAAGCTGTACCGCATCATCGAATTCATCATACGGGGTAACGGAAATCACCGGTGCAAACACCTCCTCCCTGTTTACCCGCATGCCAGGTGTCGTCTGTTCCAGTATGGTGGGTGCAAAAAGCCCGCCTTCGCAGGTGCCCCCGAGAAGGACGCCTGCACCATGGCTTACTGCTTCCTGTACTTTCCTGTAGGCGTCCCTGGCTTTCAACCGGTCAATCATCGGGCCTATATCGGTTGCCGGGTCCCGTGGGTCCCCGGTTCTCAATGACCCGGCAGCTGCCAGTATTTTAGTTACCATGCCTTCATACACCGGACGATGAATGAGGACCCGTTGCACAGAGATACAGATCTGGCCTGCATTCAGAAATCCACCTGTTGCAATCCTCGATGCGGCGAAGTCGAGGTTTGCGTCCTCGTGGACGATAACAGCGGCATTCCCTCCAAGCTCAAGTCCGATCCTTTTACGACCGGCGATCTCTTTTAAGTGCCAGCCGACTGCACAACTTCCGGTAAATGAGAGGAAAGCGATTCTCGGGTCGCGGACCATCAGTTCTGCCCGCTCCCCCGGGCACGGTACGACACTGATCGCGTTAGCGGGTGCCCCGGCAGCGAGTGCCATCTCGCCGAGCAGGAGACTTGAGACCGGGGTGGCTGATGCAGGCTTCAGGATGATAGAATTGCCTGCTGCAATGGCCGGTGCAAGCTTGTGGCAGGCAAGGTTCAGGGGAAAATTAAACGGGACGATCCCGAGCACCGGGCCGACCGGGAACCGCATAAGGTAACCGGTGCGGTGTTTCGTCTCGTCGCTCCAGTCAAGGGGAAGAATTTCACCGTATATCCTCCGTGCTTCCTCGGCAGAAGTCCGGACTGTCATTTCAGCCCGGGCGACCTCGGCTGTTGCAAATTTTTTCGTCTTGCCCCCTTCCATTACCATCGCGTGGACAAGGTCATCTGCCCGCCGATGGATCTCGTCTGCAAGCCTGTCGAGAATTTTTGAACGTTCTGATGATGAGAGCCTTCTCATCTTTTCAAAGCCGGTTACCGCTGCAGCGAGTGCATCTTCAAGATCGGACGCACGGGCCTGGCATACCCGGGCATATACTTCTCCGGTGTAGGGAAACCGCACATCTGCTATTTCATCCGTTCCTCTTGTTTTTCCTCCGATAAGAACAGGGTACGTATCCATGATCGACCAATCCTTAGGGTACCGTGCAACACTGCAAACCCTTGTTTTTCCTTATCCGGAGGATGCGTGTAGCATGTGTCCTATATGTGCATCCGAAAGGATCCATAAAGAACCCGCGGATCTGATCCTGGAATACCGGTTCTGCTCTTATCTACCGTAAGGGTGCTGTTTCCGCGACTATTCCCCTCCCTGCACCTTCAGGTGGGTTATAATCCATTATAGTCCATAAATTTCCCAGGACTGTGCCTCTTCATCAGGAATATCTGGGATCTGCACTGGTACTTTTCATGAATTATACCACCCGTGTTGAAAAACTACTTTGTGCTGAAGGGTGAATAGTTTAGAATATTCTCCTCGCTTCACCGCCAGCTGAGGAGACGTTTGAGGGATGAAGGTTGAAGGAAGTAACCAGTAGTTATAATGCCCACGAGATCGAGGAGTCAGTCCAGCAACTCTGGCATAATGAAAATACCTTTGCTAAGGTGCAGTCGCTCCACGCACAAGACCCGCCGTTTTTCTTTGTCGATGGTCCGCCGTATACCACCGGTCATATTCACCTCGGGACTGCGTGGAACAAGATCTTAAAAGACAGCCTGCTCCGCTATCACCGGATGTGCGGTAGGCATGTGATCGCCCGGGCAGGGTACGATATGCACGGGCTCCCGATCGAGGTCAGGGTAGAGCAGCAGCTCGGTTTCTCCTCCAAGAAAGATATCGAGACCTTCGGGATTGAGAAGTTTATTGACCATTGTCGCGATTTTGCCCTGAAAAATAAGGATGTCATGAGCGGGCAGTTTAAAAAATTAGGGATATGGCTTGACTTTGATAACCCATACCAGACGATCCAGCCCGAATATATCGAAGCTGCCTGGTGGACAATCCAGAGGGCTTCTGAACGTGGGATGCTTGAGCGGGGATTCCGCGTTGTGAACTGGTGCCCCCGGTGTGCAACGGCGATCGCAGATGCCGAAGTCGAATACTGGGAGGAGACTGACCCTTCAATCTTCGTAAAATTCCCGCTGGCAGGAAAATCAGGGGAATCGCTTGTAATTTGGACCACGACCCCGTGGACACTCCCGGCAAATGTTGCCGTGGCAGTCAGCCCGGACCTTGTATATGCCCGTGTAAAGGCAGTGAAGGGTGACAGCGAAGAGATACTCTGGATCGCTTCTGATCTTGTGGAACCCGTCCTAAAGAAAGGAAAGTACCAGGACTATACCGTTATTGAAGAAAAACCGGGTAATGAACTTGTCGGGATGACCTACGACTCCCCGCTCGCAGAGCAGGTACCCCTCCAGAAAGAGATGGTGCACCGGGTCGTAACAGCGGATTTTGTAGCCAGAGAGAACACCGGTTTCGTCCACATTGCTCCGGGGCACGGGTGGGATGATTACCTGCTCGGCCAGAAAGAGGGGCTTGCCATTATCTGCCCCGTTGACGCTACCGGGCACTTCACACAAGAGGGCGGAGCCTTTGAATGCATGTTTGTAAAGGACGCAGATGAGGTCGTCCTGAAGGAACTAGGGGATTATCTCCTTGGAAGGGGCAGGGTTACCCACCGGTACGGGCACTGCTGGAGATGCAAGACCCCGATCATCTTCCGTGCAACTTCGCAATGGTTCTTAAAGGCATCTGCAATGAAGGAACGGATGCTCGAAGAGGTTGCTATTGTAAAATGGTACCCTGAATGGGCGGGGAGTGCCCGCTTCTATGACTGGATTAAGGAGGCCCGTGACTGGTGTATTTCGCGCCAACGGTACTGGGGCATCCCTATCCCGATCTGGGAGTGCGGGAAATGTAATCATATCCGCGTCTTTGGCACTATAGCGGAGCTCGAGGGTGCAAGTGGTACTCCCATATCCGACCCTCACCGCCCGCATGTGGACAAGGTGACCGTGCCGTGCAGTTGTGGCGGGACGATGCACCGCGTGGAAGATATCTTTGATGTCTGGTTTGATTCTGCCGTTGCGTCCTGGGCGACCCTCAGGTACCCGGGCAAAAAAGAAGCGTTTGACCAGTTATGGCCAGCTGATTTCATTGCCGAAGGCCAGGACCAGACACGTGGCTGGTTCTATTCACAACTAGGCGCGAGTACGATTGCGTTCGACTGCTCACCCTACAAAAGTGTCCTCATGCATGGCTTTGCACTCGATGCAGATGGCCGTAAAATGAGCAAAAGTCTCGGTAACGTGGTAACCCCGGAAGAAGTTGTAGCAGCACAGGGTGTGGACGTCCTGAGGTTGTATGTCCTTTCTGCAAGTGCACCATGGGACGACCTGAAATTCAACTGGGATGGTATCAGGACGGTAAACAGGACGATGAATATCTTCTGGAATGTCTACCGGTTCCCGTTGCCCTACATGATCCTCGATAACTGGCAACCCTGTAACAAGGGTGGACACTGGGATGACACCTACGTGAAAGAACATGTTGTCCGGATGCCAGACGAGGACCGCTGGATTATCTCCCGTATCAACAGCCTTGGACTACAAATAAACGAGGCGATTAGTGAGTGCCAGCTCCACAAGGTCACCCGCGGACTGATGTCGTTTATCCTTGATGACCTGTCCCGGTGGTACGTGCAACTGGTCAGGCCAAGGCTCTGGCTTGAAGAAGAATCAGAAGAGAAGCAGTACGCCTACGAGACAATGTACTATGTGATGCGGCAGCTCGTGACCCTTCTTGCACCCTTCACCCCGCATATCACCGAGGTGATGTATGATAATATCCGGCTGCCGAATGATCCTGTCAGTGTCCACATGCTCCCGTGGTTCACAAGCGATCCTGGCCTTGTCGACACCGGGATCGAGTCCCGCATGAGCATTGTCCAGTCCTTTGATGAAGCACAGGCAAATGCCAGGCAGTCCGGAAAAAGAAAGCTCCGCTGGCCGGTGTCTGAATGTGTAATCGCTACTACCTCACCCGGGACCAGGGCCGCAATAGAACAATTAAATGCTCTCTGTTGTGACCGGGCGAATGCGAAGTGTGTCAGGGTTGTCGAAGACGCCTATGACCGGATCTCATGGAAGGCAGAACCGGTCATGAAGGCCCTTGGCCCGGGTTTTGGGAGGGATGCCCCGAAGGTGAAGGAACTTATCCTCTCTGCTGACGGCAATAGGGTCAGGGAAACGACTCTTGCCGGTAAGAAGTATACCCTCGTTGCCGGGGATGACCGTTTTGAGATCGGGAGCGATCATGTTACGTTCGTCGAAGGCCTGCCGGAATTGGTTTTCTCTGCACCGATGCAGGACGCTACGGTATATGTCGATACGGCGCTCACCCCGGAACTTGAGGCTGAGGGGAATGCGAGAGAGGTGATCCGCCGTATCCAGGAGATGCGTCGCCAGCTTGACCTCAATGTTGAGGATTTCATATCAGCATACGTGATAATCAACGACTCACGCATCCATGGGCTCGTCAGTTCGCAGTGGAAAGAAGGGATCATGGAAGAAGTCAGGGCAAAACAGCTGACGATGTCGGGGGATGGGTCAATAGCGCCTGATGGTAGATGGGATCTCGAAAAAGACTGGGATATCGAGGGCCTGTCGGTCAGGATCGGGATATCAGGGTTCCATGATCAGTGAATCAAGGAATTTCCGGCCTTCCGGTGCATTAAAGAGCGGTAGTTCCTCATCGATGGTCACCGAACTCCGGAGTGTCTCTGCCGTTTCGTTGGTAATGGGATTGAACCCATGAACCTTTTTTAACATTTTATAGACCATGGCGCCACGACGCTGCCATGCCGGTGTGGTTGCAAGGTTCACGCCCCGTGCGAACATCATCTCGTGGAGCGCTTTTGATGGCATCCCAAGAAGTGTTCTCTGGGCATCCGTTGGTGTCATACCTTCGGTTATCAGCGCCGCCTGGCAATAGGCATTGATGTGGTTCCGCCATGCCTCATGCTGCCGGTTTTTCAGGTATTCTGCCGCAAGTACAGGTGTTACCTGGACAATCCTTGCATCAAATGCAACGGGACTTTCGGGATGAATGTTCAGGGAGAGGGCACTAGCCGCATAGGACGATGCGATGGAATCGATCTTCTCAACCCTTCCACGGAAGGGTACCGAGCTGAAGTACAGGCTGATCTCGTCTGAAAACGTGTAGGCAAAATCAGGATTCAGTCCTGAGTGGGATACCAGGGACTCCGAGACGTTGACCATTGCCCGGTGGAAGGTCTCATCAAAAGGTTTCTCGAATGAAAGATGCGAAGCGAGCCTGTGAAAAGCCCTTCCATCAATCCTTACAAAAATGGGTGGGACTGTGATGAGATTGCTGAACAGTTCCCGTTGTTTCATAGTAGTTAGTCCGGATGGTGTCCCGAAATTCAGACGGGTAAGATTTGGGAAAATGGTCGGGATTATTGGAAAAACTCACATCTCTTCTGATTTGAATGCACCCGGGAGATGGCGGATGATGACAATATCGCCGATACTTCCAATGATGCGGAATGGAATTTTCAGCCCCTTATAATTTTTAATATCGACAAGTTCCGGGTTTAGTTTACCCACAACAATGGACTCAATTTTTTTCCCGTCAACGTCGATGACGATATCTTCCACTTCACCGACAAAAATACTCTTTTCGGTGTACACATTCAGTCCGAACATTTCAGTAATCTGTTTTCTCATCCTGATCAATCCATGAATATATACGAGAACAGTTAAAAAGATACTCTTTTAATGAACAGTTCATTCAGAATCGGTTCGCTCTTCGGGGTTCCCATCTATATCCACTGGACATTCCTGATCGTGATCCCCCTCTTTGCTTGGATCATCGGGACACAGATAGCCATTACTGTGGGGCTCATTACCAACTCCTACAATTTCGTGTTTGGCTGGTTGCACCCGTTTGCAATTGATACCTCTTTTTTTGCCATTGACGTATATTCCTATGTTCTCGGGGCCCTGATTTCAATCGGTCTTTTTGTCGGGGTACTTGTCCATGAAATGGCCCACTCGTTGCTTGCCAGGAAATACGGGCTTAAAATTAACAATATCACGCTCCTCCTCTTCGGGGGTATCTCCTCCATTGAGGAGGGCACTCCTGACCCTGGAATCGAGTTGCCTGTTGCACTCTCCGGGCCGCTTATGAGCCTGGTCATTGCAGTACTATGTTCCGGGATCGCGTATGCCGCAGATGTTGCCGTTGCCGACCGGGTTGTTGCCGGGACTCTTGTCTTTTTCTTTGGTTATCTCGGCCTGCTCAATTTTATCCTCTTCATATTCAACCTGCTGCCGGCGTTCCCGATGGATGGGGGCCGGGTCCTCCGTGCGTGGCTTGCGAGGTCAAAACCGCTCCCTGAAGCGACCCGGATTGCTGCGAACATAGGGAAGGGATTTGCCGTGGTGTTTGGTATTTTTGCAATCGTTACCTTCAGCCCGATCCTAATCATTATCGCGGTGTTCATTTATCTCGGCGCCAGCCAGGAGTCCAATGCAATGCGGTATAAATTCCTCCTCCAGGACGTTACCGTGGGGGACATGATGTCGAAACCTGTAATGAGTGTCCCGTTGACTATGCCGGTCCGGGAAGTTATCGAACAGATGTACGGCAGCAAACACCTCGGGTTCCCGGTTGTTGACCGCGGGGTGCTCGTCGGGATGATCACGGTGGCTGATGTTCATAAGATGCCCCCGCTCGACCGCGAAGCCATGCAGGTGAGGGACGTCATGTCGAGGGACACTGTCTTCCTACCCCCAGGTGCACCTGTTGAGGACGCACTCCGTATCATGTCCCTGCAAAACATAGGCCACATACCTGTTATCGAAAATGGAGAACTTATCGGAATTGTCACGAGGGAAGACATCATGAAGGTGATCGAGTTAAAAGAGATGTAATCCAGGCTGGTATGAAAAACTCGAGGCAATCACCTGAAAAGGCCCCAATTTTCATGGCCATCTATGAGCCAAAGGGCTCATAGGACGCTTTGTTGAAACACACATGAATGGGAAGTTCATACCCGGACAATTTGAAAATGCCTCGTTCTAAATCACTTTACATCAGAGGCGGATCAGGCATTTACATGGGAAACCCTCTCAATCTATCCTGCTGATCTGGTTATTCCAAAATTTAGTCACGCTCCCGGGGCTCCGCCCCGCCGTTTTGGCGGCCCCGGTTGGGATAAGGAATTATCTCCAAATCTCTGAAATTTTCCTGAATGCCTAATTGAACCCAGCCAATGAATGTCGTATTAGGGGTAAGGCAGGGAGAGGGTGAAACCCCCTCCTGTCAACGTATTTTCGTTCTATAACGATGCAGGGTTTCAATAAAGCCTAATCTCTCATATTTCGAAAAAAACGCTCCAACGAGGTAATAAAGGCAGATAAAAAAATGACAGTCGCTGGGGCAATCACGCAGTTTTAACGATAGTACCATAAATATGAATACATACTGGCGGCACGGTATTCTGGGCAAAAACAACCGGGTATGGTAGAATCCCCTGAGCCTTCATATCAGGTTTTCCGGTACACCATCAGGTGGTCGAGTGGAGTTGCTCCTATAATAGTTCTGAATGATTCAGACGAATCAAATGGCCGTTTCGCTGCAACCATCGCAGACTTCTTCTTTCCGACTCCGGGCAGCCACCTCAGCGCCGGCACGGGCAGGTGGTTGATATCCACCGGCACCGGTAAGGCAGTCAGGGACCTCATGCCAAAATCAACAACTGTTACATCAATCACAGTGCCGGGCGTTAAACTGATGGGGATCCCTATGAGGATCGGGTATGACCCCATCTGCCGCCCGAAGGATAACTGCCCCTGTACCTCGATTACCACGTCCCGGAATACGGTGCCGATCGGGAAAACACGTTCGAGCATTGGCCGGTCGAACGTTGTCCTGACAAACTCTTTAAAAGCCCTGAATTTCGCATAATAGAGCCCCAGTGTATTATGCTCATAGGCCCGGGTACCAGGGAACGGCATCAGCTGCCGAACGTTCACCCTCCTGATAAGGCACCTGCTCTGTAATATATCCCGGAGGAACTGCTGGTTATATTCAAAGGTATCCTTCGTCTCTCCGGGAAGACCAGTGATGAAATTGAGGCCTGGCAGGAGTTCTGGGATACCTTCAGACCGTTTTCCCCCGACTGTATTAACAATGCGGATTGCTTCAATTACCTCATCAGGGCTGGCTTTTAAGTTGTTTATCCTGATTACCTCAGGGTCTGCGGTCTCCATCCCGAATGCTGCGACATCACCCGGGGTATGGTACGTTGTAATCACCGAGAGCGCCTCGCTACTCTCCTCCGGGTGACGTGCGATTGTTCCCGGGTTGATATTATCAATATGCAGGGTCCTTAACCCGGGTGCCCTCTCCCGTATCCCGGCAAAAAGTGTCCGGAGTGCATCAGGGTCAGGAGCAGGATATTCGCCGCCGCCAGCCTGGTAGGTAAGAAGATCAGCCTGCCTGCCCAGCCTGAAATGTCTTGCACCGGCGTGGTAAAGGGATGCCACTTCATCCATGACCCCTTTCGCCGGACGGTACACTGGCGGGCCATAGAACGGTTCGGTGCAGAATGAACAACCTCCTGTCTCCTGGCGGGCACAACCCCTCGCTGTCTCGAGCTCACACATAATATGAGGAAATGAAGGGTGTTGTCTGATTACATCGCTCCCTAGAATGCTCCATTTGTCGGAGAGCGTGTAATTTATTATCCCCTCTGGTCTACCCCCGGTGAGGTGTGAATGGAGTGCTTCCGGTGCGGAACCCGTGAGAAGATGATCAAAACCGGATATCGCCTGTATTATTGCCTTTTCCCCTCCACCCGGTGAATACCCGAAACCAATAGGTCCCCCGATATATTTCTCCGGTCCCCTGATCTGGAGCCCGATCTGCTGTAGTTCCATGAGTGTGGCCGGGGTGCCGCCGAGGTATTTCCCAGGTACGGTAACACCCGCGATCATCACCACGACGTTCGCTTTCGAAATTGATGGAAAGAGGTACGGGTCTGCCCTTATCTGGTCAATTGTACAATAATGGACCTGGTATTCCTGCTCTTTCAGGACACCGGCAATAGTCCTGATGTAGGGGGAGATATAGGGTGGGACACCGAGACACGCCGGTTCGTCCACGTACCCGTCAATTATCCAGGCTTCAGCAGGCATATCCGAGAAGTGCCAGTAATTTCCGGGCCCACATCAGCTTGCCATGTTTGACCGGGTCGACAGCCGGGTCATCACAGTCAAATCCGATGAGCGTGATGTGGGTGGCTCTGAGTTCATCTGCTGCGAATACTGCCCTGTCGCCATCTGAAAAACCACCAAAATTGTACACATTCTGGATGGGCGTACTCTGGGTGGTCCCGACTACCGGTCCGATGATCCGTGGAACCCAGTATTGTATCAGGTGCCGGTTGTCGCCATGGGCATGGATAACAATAATAGTCCCTTTCCAGTTCATGTCCTGGTAACGTTCGTCAGCCCCGTCCAGGTCGGTAAAGATTGCATCGGGCCTGATCCCATGTTCCATCAATACCAGGGCCGCTGCATCGGCTGCAAAAACGGTCCCTTCAATCCGGTCCAGTTCGGCGTTGAGGTTCGGTCCGTTTCCACAGACGGTCACCTTTTTCCCGGCACAACATTCTCTGAGTAGTTCAATGTCATCCCGTACCAGGAGATGCTGGAGGAGGACTGCAGACTCTTCATCAGATTTCCGGTCAAAAGAGAAATATGCAAGAATTTCCTCGTACAATGGCTCCCAATCTTTAAATTTCATTTTTTCCCTCGTTTTCAAGTCCCACTATATCGGTGAATTTTCGGAGGACCGGGTCGATGATAAGGGATAGGAGGTCATCCTTGTTTTCAGCCATCGAGAAGAAAGTTAGCGGGATGGTAGCGGCCGCCATATTCGGGTGGCCACCGGCCTCACCGATGTCACCGAATGCCTCTGCAAGCACGTTGCCGATATGGAGCCTTATGTCACGGTTTCTCACCGACATGATGATCGCCTCGTCAGTGATACCATACACGAGAGCGGTATTGACTCCTTCAAGGTTGATCAGGAGGTCAGCTGCCTGGGGTAGCGTATCACGGTTCCTGACGTAACCGACATTTGAGAACAGGTAGCCGCTCCTGATTTTTCTGTTCCGTATCGCAGATCCGAGGACATCAAGGGTCTCCTGTGATAACGATGGGGACATGATCTTGTCTAAAAGGTCTGCATCGGTGAGGGGGAGGAGAAACGCTGCGTAATTCATGTCCTGCGGGGTGATATTCCGTTTGAAGTCCTTCGTGTCCGACCTGATACCATAGAGAAGCCCGGTCGCAACGGGCTTATCTACCGGGATGTCCAGTTCCTGGAGGTACTGGGTGAGTATGCTTGCCGTTGCTCCAAGACCCGGCCTGATATCGACAAACCCGGCTGTCGCCTCGCTGTGCATCCCGTCCTTGTGGTGGTCAAGGATAATATCTATGTGGGTCCTCGGGGAGAGAGAATTATTGATGCCTGGTCCGGCACAATCGACCAGCGCAAGGTAATTGCATTCCTGCGCCATCTGGGGGGTCATCCGCTCCATCCTTATCTCAAGCAGGTTGACCATGGTCCGGTTCTCCTGGTGGCCGATGACGCCCTCGTAAAAAATCCGGCACACGAGTTTTTCAGGGTTTGCATTGCGTGCAATTGCTGCAAGGGCCATTGCACTGGATATAGCATCAGGGTCCGGGTTATTATGGGTAATAATCCCAAGAGTGCCTTCCCACCCGGCAAGGATGGCAAAGAGCCTCTGCGAAATCTTGTTTGCATGCAGTTTATTGATCTGGAAAAGGGCGTTTTTGGCAATGAGCTGTGGCGGATAAAACACAAAGTCGGCGCCTGCTGTTTCAAGTGTGGCCGTTCCAAGGGGGTCCACTGCACGGGCAACAACGTGTGCGGCAGGGTACCGTGTCTTGATCGCACGGACTGTCGAAATGTTGGTTTCATGATCCCCGGTAAGGACAAAGGCGATCTCGAACTCGGGGATCCCCAGCAGGAGCCCCTGGTCGCGGAATTCTTTTTTTATTGCATCAATATGCCTGTCCCGCAGTTCTTTTACGCGTTGCTCATCGCGGTCAATCACCAGGAGTCCCGCATTTTCCTTCTGGAGTTCCACGATGATATTGTACCCTGTAATTCCCGCCCCGAATACGGCGTATTTTACCCGCGGGGCAGACTGCTGCGAGACCTCTGCCATGTACAAAACAATGCAACGCATCAGGATATTAAGTTTGATACACGAACTGGCTGATTCCTGCAATTCCGGCACAAACAGAATCCGCAAACTAAAAAAGGTAATACGAAAGTTTTATTCGAGAGGATAGACCACTATATTGAGTCACTTCGCGGGCTTGTAGCTTAGTTCGGTAGAGCGACAGACTCTTAATCTGTAGGTCAAGGGTTCAAATCCCTTCAGGCCCGCATGTTTTCCGTTAATTTCTGTAACATTTTTTTGCCAGGGATCGGGTGATTATCCAGGTCATAATCAGCCTCAAAAACCAGAATACGTTACATAATTTCTCACGCTCATACCAATTCTTTGAAATTAAGCTGGGTCGTCATAAGTCGAAGATATTCTGAATTTTCGGCCCTGTTGAAACACGCATGAAAAGGAAGTTCACACCCAAACCATGAAAATGCCCTTTCAAAAATTTCTTCATATTGGGGTTCGTTCATGCATTTACATGGGAAACCCTGCATATTTATAAAAAGAGGAGATATAGAGACAGGAGAGGGTTTCACCACGTCCCTGCCCCACCCCCGATAGGATATTCAGAGGCAGGGTTCAATTGTGACAATCAAGGAAAATTCAGAGATTTGGAGAGTATTCCCTATCGGGAAAAGTCAGGGAATCGGCAAAAAAGAATTTTTACGGTTCTGAATGATGTTCCGGTATTCGCAGCCTGCCAGTCTGGTTATTCTGTGATGTAGTCCCGCAACTGCTTGATCATTTTCAACTGGTTGTCTGCTTCAGCCCTTTTTTCTCTTTCAATATTGTCCATAATCTCGCTGATCGGGAGAGCGAGCTTGTAGATTTTTACAGGCCTTCCTTTGTTTTCTGCCTTGTTTTCCCTGCTTTTTACCCATTTCTGTTCCATCATGGCTGTCATTGCGATGCTCACCTCAGGCTGCCTGAGGTCCGTACCACGTTCGATATCCCGCGATGTGGCTTCAGGTGTGTTGGCAAGATAGACAAGGACTTTTGAAACGTTTCGTTTCGTTCCGATTCTGGTGAGAAGATCTGCAAATTCTTCTTCCCGCTGTGTAAAGTACAGCACATTTTTGGACTTCATAAACATCACCCGGTGTGTTGTATATGTATTTCAGAATTATATATAAAAATATTATTATTCTCACTTGCATAATCAGAATTACAACAGCGGATGTAAGGTTGAAACTAATAAAAATAAGATGGGATATAAGGATTTAACTTGACAGGAGACCGAGATTTGTCAGGTCTGACACGATTTTCAGGACCGCAGCCCGGGCATCCTCCGGCTGTTTTCCACCGGTGATAATCAGCTTTCCTGAACCAAAGAGGAGCACTACAACCTTTGGAACTTCAAGCCGGTATACGAGACCGGGGAACTGCTCCGGTTCATACTCGATCCGGTCAAGGTTGAAACCGACAGCAATCTTGTTCAGGTTAATCCCCGCACCAAGGTCTGCCGATGTGACGATATTCTGTATCTTATAGGTGAGGTCTGTTGGGATATCGATCTTCAGTTCACGCAGGAGATTACCGAGGATCTCGAGACCCTCAGAGAGGCTTTCCACACTTTTTGCCCCTGTCAGTACAACCTTCCCCGAGCCGAAGACAAGTGCTGCAATTTTCGGGTTCTGCATCCTGATAACAACACCCGGAAACCGTTTCTTGTTATATTCCGCATCCTTTATATTAGACGCAAGCATGGGAAGATCCAGATAATCTGTCACCTTCGCCGAGGCTACAATATTTTCAATTTTAAGAGATTCCTCTGGCCTGACCTTCATATTTATAAATGCCACAAAACAGTATATAAACAGTTGGGTGTTATTCTTCGGGGTGATGCCGGTGACACTTGGTATCTGTGACCTTTGTTTTAGTTGAGCATGAGGTTTAGATCCTTGCCGTTGTCCGGCTTTTGGAATGAATATCAATTTTGATTTATCTGAAATATGCTAACCAAATCCGGTAATCCGTAAAAATAATGAATTATTTTGGTTTCCTGGGTTTCTTTTTGCGATACCGGAAGAGATTCGACTGGACTAATAGGATTATAATTTCTGAAATGGTGCCGTATATTCGATTGTTTAAAATATCAGATGCAGTGAAACCAGGTTCTGAAAATGTGACTGGGAAAATGGAGAAAAAAATAGAATTTATTTGTATACTATGGCTCTGTTTTAGTCGTATTGACGCCAGGTATGGTTGCACTTGCAGCAACGGAAAAACCGTACCTCACTTTCGTCCGCCGCCCTTAACTGCCTCAGCCACCAGAATGCAAGGTTATTTTCGCACTTCGGGCACTTTATCTGGATGGTGGGGAGCGTTGGGAATGAACCATCATCTTCGACAATGACTATCTCCTTCTCGCTTCTCATCGTTTTCTTCTGCAGCTGATCATTATCAGATATTTTCCGGATATAACCGCATTTCCGGCATTTCAGCTGGCCTGCAGAAGCCATAAGAATACTCTTGCACTCAGGACAGAACATCGTTTCACCATGCGCATGCAAACCAGATTAATCCTTGTATAGCCCCATAACTGCCAAAAAAATCTGTAAATACCTGGTGCTGACCTGTCACATCAGCATCCTTTTTTTAAGGAAAAAATCAATATTGTATGAATGATTGAGTACCTTATCCTCATATCCTGCGTTTCTTTCCTGATCTTTCTGATCCCTACCCGGTACCGGCAGTACGTGGCTATTGTGGGATGGACGGGAATGGTACTCTTCCTCTTTGCCGAGATCCCCTATTACCTGTCAATCAATAATTTCCTGTACCCGTTGCTTGCAGTACTTTCGGTACCGTTCCTTGTCATTACCGTGCAGTTGCTACTCAAATCCGAGCTCCGGGTAATGCAGCTCTCAACAGCTGCCGCTGTAGCATTCCTGATCTATGCTCCTTTTGAGTTTATTCCCGCCCTTGGGGACTGGTTGATCTCGGTGGTGGTCGGGCAGATTTTCTTTGTACTGAATGCACTTCACTATGATACCCTGCTGGTCGCCTGGGACATGTTCCAGCGGTATGGGTTCAGGATCCAGATCATTCTCGCCTGCACTGGGATCCAGGGGATTGCAATCATGCTCGGTGTCGCCTGTGCGGTCCCATCAAACTGGCGGCAGAAAGTGCTGTCGTTCCTCCTTGTAGTACCGACCATATATTTGTTGAATATTGCCAGGAATGTAGCGGTAATTATCGCCTATACCGAACAGTGGTTCCCATACCTGCCGGAAATAGCGGGGAACGGGGAAATCGGGTATGAAAGCTTTTTCTGGGCCCACAATGTTATTGCAGAAGGGCTTGCTCTGGTCCTGCTTATCGGCATTGCATATGGATTATTCA
Source organism: uncultured Methanomicrobiales archaeon (assembly GCA_903828975.1). Classification (GTDB taxonomy): domain Archaea; phylum Halobacteriota; class Methanomicrobia; order Methanomicrobiales; family Methanospirillaceae; genus CAIKOD01. The sequence goes on from CAIKOD010000180.1 coordinate 24,682, forward strand.
GGATCAACCCCTCACTCGCTGAATTTGCCAGGGACCTGACCGGGGAGTATTACCAGGCGGTCTACCGGCTCGGTGGTAAGACACCCCCTGTATCCCCACCTGTGGAATAGTTGGCCTGTATCTGTACCTGACAGGGCGGTTGAAACCCCCTCCCTGTCCCACCCCCGTTAAAATACTCTTGGGCAGGGTTCAACTGCAATATTCCTGAAAATTTCAGAGATTATTAAGGCCCCCCCTTATCCCAACCGAGGTCGTCCCGGCGGTGGGGTGGATCCCCGGGGAGGGGTGGTAAATTTGGAAATACCCTGTTCTCCAGGATAGATTTGAGAGCATGTTAAATGAGTCAATATTTGCATTTTTTTAGGAATAGGTCTTATGCAGGTAGAATATTCTCTGCAGGGCCGAGAGGTTGGAACAAACGGCAATTATTATAACTGACAGCCAGATAAAGCCCGTAATGCCCCCGAGGAGTAGTACGAGCAGCGTTTCAGGTCTTCCGAAAAAGCCTACCCCTTCGAGAGGATCTTCAATTTTTCCATCAATACGTTCTTTGAACCCGATTTCAGCATAGGTGACTGGTTTAATGAACGTATTCATGAGTGAGCCGATGATAGCGAGGGCAACAATTCCAAAGTCCACAGCGGGAGTCACTGGAATAAAACGGCCGATTATGGCTATCCCAGAAAGGCCTATACCGAGGAGTACAAGTGCATCGACATATTTATCGACTATCCAGTCGAACACCGCCCCGAATTTTGTCTGCCGACCGATTTTCCGTGCAACGCTGCCGTCAACCAGGTCGAGGAGCGCCGAAATGAAAAGAAATACGCTGCCAATAAAGAAATGGCGGTCAATAAAACATAGTGCACATGCAATCCCGAACATGAGGGATAGGAGCGAAATCTGGTTCGGAGTGATCCCAGATTTTACAAATATATCTGCGACCGGCTCCAGGTACACGACAAATCTTGGCCTGAGCGCGGTAATGTTCATGTCATAATACAGTTGGGATCTCAACATTAATACTTGTTCTTTCACCCTTGTTCCGATGAAAAGAGGTGATTTATGCTCCTTCCGGGAAAAAACCAGTTTGACTTTTCCTTTTTTTCCGAGCGAACGATACATCGTACCTAGATATCTGGGATAAAATTCCCCTGATTAGCTAACTTCTATTATCTTGAAGGTCGATAACTGGGACAAGAAGGACCGGGAATGGCAGATTCGAGAGAACGACCTCATGTACTGATGATGTCCGAGATCACCGCGGACGGTAAGCTGACGCTTAAAAAAGGGACTTCGAGCAAGATCCTGATGAAATATATGTCCCACGAGACTGAGCTCCTCCTCCACCGGACTCGTGCCGAATGCGATGCGATTATGGTCGGCTCAAATACGATTAAGATAGACAACTCGTTCCTTACGGTGCGTTATGTTACCGGGAAAAGCCCGCTTCGTGTTATCCCGTGCAGTAATGCCGATATCCCACTTACCTCAAATGTGCTTGGTCCCGGGGCGCCGACTGTTATCGGTGTATCCGGAAAGGCACCTGAAGAACGTGTACAGGCAATGAAGGAAAAAGGAGCCCGTGTGGTTGTAGCAGGTGAAGACAGGGTGGACCTTCCCCTCCTTATGCACATCCTCTGGAAGAACTTTGGCGTCCGCCGCATGATGGTAGAGGGTGGGCCGACCCTGAACTGGCACATGCTTCATCACCACTTGGTTGACGAGATACGGTTGATTCACCTACCGTTCATTGTTGGCGGAGCGGATACCCCGTCACTGGTCGGGGGAATGCATATCGAGTCCGAGGACGAAATGATCCGGCTCGGGCTGAAAAATTTCTATCTCTGTGGGACAAACCTTGTAACCGAGTACGATGTAGAGTACCGGGTCCCCACCGCGTGACTTTTTAAGAGTACTTCCATTTTTTATATCATTCTGAGCGGGTCTGTTTTCATGTATTCACGGCAGACTGTGGTCGCATAATGGCCGGGTGGAAGGGTAAACTTCAGCCGCACACGGTCCTCTTCCTGCAGGGCCTCAACAGGTGTCATGAGGCTGATCGGGCGAAGAGCACCGTTGAACCGTGAATGCACAAAATCCTGTGCCTTTCCAAAATTACCCGGGCCGATACCCTGTTCTTCCAGAAGATGCTCAATCGCACTGCCTGAATGACCCTGGGTGGCAGTGACGGACCCAGGCATAAAAATTGCAATAATACATCTCCCTCTTTTAATGTGCTGGGCGGCGATTGCCTGGTTCTGCACAGTGACATGGTCTTCCCTCCCGTTTTCAAAGATCAGCAAGTCCCCGGGGACCGGCTCATCGATTGCCGTTCCCTGGTCGAACCGTATTGATAATGCACTGTTAAACAACCAGGACTGGAATGCTGATACGAACATCGAGAGCAGTTTCGGTGGCAGTACTTTCAGGGCACCCTTATAGTCATCGGGGCGGTTAATGAGGTGATGGAGCATCGAACGCTCGTAGGACATTGAGACCGGAAGGCGGTGAAGTGCTTCACGGGCGTCCCGTGTCTCGTAAAATATCCTCCTGGTTGCACGGTTCTCTTCAGGTTCATCCGGAAATGACTGGCCGATATAGGTCATAACGGCTCCTTCATAATCCTCTTTTAAGATCATCTCGCCTACCCGGTGAGTGAGGGGACGGATAACACCGAACCGCTGGACCCCGTAATAATTGGGTAGACCGGCAGACGTAGTTCCGGTAACTGATTGTATCTGCCCTTCAATATCTTCGCCTGATAATTCCCTGATAGTGATATCGAACCGGTTCCCTTTCAGGCTGCCGAGAGACAGCGGGAACTGGGAACGGCCAAGTACTTCGAGCGTGATATCTTTCAGCCTTACATCGGCCATCTGTGCAGGCGTTATTTCATAGAGCGATATCAGCTGGCTTGTCACCGCGTGCCGGTCTTTCGTGCCACCCCACCCTATGCGCCGGTGACTAATCCCAAGTCGTTTTGCCAGTTCCTTCACCGCATGCTGGAGTTCCCAGTCTTTCTTGGTCAGTTTGCAGATAAGGTACGGGCCCGAATCCCCAACGGCAACCGGGATCTCCTCGACCAGAAAATCTTCAGCGGTAGATCGGAGTTTTCCCCCGATACCGGTTGTATCACTGGAATAATAGCGCATCCCGAGCTCCTGCTCGAGTGGAAACGGGCTGAGTTTCATAGGAGGGAAAGGTCTCCGGTCAGTTTATCGAGGGCTTCGACTTTCGCAGGTCCAAGCCCGAGGGCTGTGATAGTACCGGGTGCGATCTCGGTGAGCCCTGCGTCCTGGACGAGTGCTGCGGCGATACCTGCGTTTTCCGCAAGCACTTTTAGTTCAAAGAGCGGGCGTTCCCCTGCAACTTTGAGTACTACTTTTTTCTGGCCTTCAGAGAACCATCCTTTTCTTGCAGTACTATCGGCACGCTCATAGGCCAGTATCACGGCATGACCTACCTGTGCGCACATTTTACCACAGCTCATTTTAAGGTCTGACCTGATCACCAGGCACTGTTTCCACTTGAATTCCGGTCCCTCAGCCATTGTCAGTACATGGGGCTGTTCATTCAAATATATGCGTGACGTTGTACCGGGTATACCGGACACATCGTCCACAGCTTGATACTATTTCCAGCCCTTCTACTATCTGAATGAACAACCGTGGAGCCCGACGACAGCCTGAGTATGACGTTGTTGTCGTCGGTGCCGGTCCTGTGGGGAGTGCAGCAGCTCTCGCCTGCGCGGAATACGGGCTTTCTACACTCTGTATAGAGGAACACGGGACGATCGGGTATCCGGTGCAGTGTGCAGGGCTCCTGTCACAGAATGCCTTTCATGAATGCGAGGTCTCCGGGAAGTCCGTGTTAAACGAGGTATCAGGTGCAGAAGTAGTAACTGATTCTGGTAACCACCTCCTTATCAATGCGGGTGTAACAAAAGCGTTTGTGGTTGACCGTGGTATTCTCGACCGCGAGATGGCAGAACGTGCCGCGGCGGCAGGTGCTGAGTTCCGGTTAAAGACCGCGGTATTCCGCATGGAGGGCAACCGGCTCTTCACCCGCGGGGTTGAAGGTCATCAGGAAGTCTCGTACAAGGTACTGATCGCAGCAGACGGCCCAAGGAGCTCGATTGCACGGTTACGTGGTATGAAACGGGCCGGGTTCTACCTGGCAGGGGTGCAGGCCGAGATCATTTGTGAAAACGACCCCCTTTTTGTCGGGGTGTACCCTGATGCGTCCCCTGAATTTTTCGCGTGGCGGATCCCGATCGACCGGAAACGGGTAAGGATTGGGTTAGCAGGGATGACACGGGTGAAAGAAAAATTCTTTTCATTTTCACAACGGTTCCCGGGCTCCAGCCTGGACTTCGTACTTGGTACGATACCCATCGGTGTCATGCCGGTTACCTACGGTGACCGGGCCATGTATGTCGGTGACGCTGGGGGGTTTGCCAAACCAACCTCCGGTGGAGGCGTATATACCGGGATTCGGACTGCCCGCCACGCAGCGGCAACGGCACACCATTGCATAGAAAACAGTGTCTTCGATGATGCCTCCCTCTCAAGGTATGAGCAGCTATGGAAACAGGACATCGGAAAAGAGCTCGAACAGGGACTGCTGATGTTCCGCATGAGACAGACACTTGGTCCGGTTGAAACCGGTCGCCTGGTCAGGGCCCTGTCAGATCCTGAGATCCTTGATATTATCAGGCAGTACGGGGACATGGATCGGCCGGCAAGTGTGATGAAAGAACTTCTTAAAAAGCCTGCATTATACCGGCAGTCTGGGATGCTCATCCGTTGTGGGATCAGGATGTTTACCGGGTATACCCTGTAATTTCGATATCCGCAGGCAGGGTTAACTACCTTTCGATTTATCCTCTTTTTACTCAGACCTGCAAAGAACCCGGAATCCGGGATAATTATTAAAAAACGAATATGTTCAGCCCATCTTCCGCAGGTCGGACCTCAAAAATAATAATTTTCATACGGCTGACCCAGCAATCCAAGTATTTTCCGCAAATCGTCTTTTAAATTAGCGATTTTGATTATTCTATATCCTTCAACAACAACAGAAAACTCCCGAA
>CAIKOD010000181.1 GCA_903828975.1 uncultured Methanomicrobiales archaeon
CATGATACATCACATGTTGCTGCAACAAGGAAATTGATGTAGTGTAAGTCAGAAATCTGGATCCTATTAACCACGTAATATATTCAGTTATTTATATATATTGATCTTTCTATTTGCTTCTGTCTTTGCGTAACTCCTATATCTGAAATTATTTTACCAATCTAATCTTCCAGGTATCCGGATTGAATTTCTATTATCTCGGTGCTGTCTTTTGCTGCAGCGTATAACCGGAGTGGCTCTTCGTTTACTTCGAGAAATCGTATTCCCCACCCGAAACAACCGAGTAATCCTTTTGCCTGAACGGGCTCGCCGAGAATCACCAGGGTGGCCGCAAATGCCTCAACTGAATTGAGTCTCCATGGCCTTCCAAAATTAACCGGGTTCGCCGCCAGCAGGAAAGGAAGTGCTCTTTTAAGCCGCCAGCCTGATACCACACCGGTGTCAAGCACCTCCCAGGAACAATCCAGCGCTGTTACCGATTGTACCGGGGAATCCGCAGGTGAGAGTGCCTGTTCCGCTGTCGGGTCAAGAAGAAGAGTATTTTTTGATATCTGTGATATTTTGTTGAATAGTGTCACCATGCCCCGCCGCTCAAGTTTTTTGACAGTGCATTTTCTCGGGTCACAGCTGTTGTCCCGGTAGGCATAGAGAGGAATCATCTATGTTTTGTGAGAGCCTACATTCTATCAATGTATGTGTTGATGTGCCCGTGTATAACTGCCCCTTCATTGAGGGCGGAGGGGATCACCAGCGAGGCAGACCTCGACCTGTTCAGCCGCGCAAGGGCACGGTGCAAGCGTTTTGGAATAGAAATAGTAACTCTGCCCTGCCCTGAAACATTGTATCTCGGAAGGGACCGTTTGCCCGGGACATTTCTTGAACGGCTGAATAAACCCGGGTTCTTCGATCTCCTCGCAAAACTCGAAACCGAAGTCCGCGACGTGATCCGGACCAGCGGGCCACCTCTTTGTATCGTTGGTGTCAATTCATCCCCCACGTGCGGTACCACTTCGACTCACTACGGCAGTGTGGACGGTTCCCCAACAAAAAGACCGGGCAGAGGGGTTTTTCTTGACCGGTTTCCTGACATAAAAGTCATCGATGTCTCGGTGTTTGCCATGTACAACGTGTATCTTGCAGCCCCTCTCTTTTCAGATGCAGAAAAACAGTTTAACCTGGTAATTTCAGAACTGCTCACCAGCCACTTTTTTCAGGTCTACCTTCCACAGGATGTTGGCGACGACAACCATTGCAGGGACGGGGAGGAACATAACCACATATTTGAAAGCCATATTCATGCGCTTGACTCAACCGATCTCCTTGTTGCAGTTATTGATGGTGCTGATGCAGACTCGGGGACTTCCTGGGAGATGGGTTACGCATACCGGCGTGGTATACCGGTTTATGCAGTGCGCACAGATTTCCGAATCGCCGGGCACCATGAGCTCGTGAACCTGATGCTCGAACAGTCCTCAACCGTGGTCAGGAACCCGTCAGACCTGCCGGCTGTGATGAAGTCCCCACGTTGCTGAACCGACACACGATGCCCCGCCCGGCAATAACCCCTCTTCTCTTATTTTGTGGCTGACAGGTAGAAGCACCTGTCCTGTCTGGTAACCGGACTCCTTGGATAAAACCTATCTTCATTAGAACCGTACGTTGTATGCAATGTCTAACCTGAATGTGGCGATTATCGGGTCCCCTGACTATTCAAAAGAACTCGGAAAGATCGGGACTATCAGCGATATCACGTTTTTTAACCTGAAAAAGGAAGAGGTCACGGTCACCATCCTTGAACCAAGCAGGTACCCTGAGAAACTGTCTTCGCTGTTCTATGCCATCTCGATGGCACAAAAAGCGGTCCTGGTCGTGGATGAGATTAACTCCCAGTTCGGGGAATCTGTCCTTATGCTCAATTGTGCCGGGCTCTCCAATGGTATCCTGATATTGCGGAACTACATCACCCCTGAGCAGGTCGCACCCCTGATCAAGGATACAGTTGTCGGGGGCTACGAGCTCTTCGAGGATGACCGTATGCAGCTCCGCGAGCACCTCCTTGATGAAGCTGCAAAGATTGAGGAGAAGCCCCCTACCGCGACGACCCCGCCTGGTGCGATGCCCATTGATCATTCGTTCCCGGTAAAAGGGATCGGGACGGTCGCACTCGGCTGTGTTGTAAACGGGGTGATCAGGCGCCATGACAACCTCCATGTGCTCCCGACAAAACACATGGCCCTTATCCGCTCAATTCAGAAACATGATGCCGATGCTGACATCGCATACCCCGGAGACCGCATAGGGTTTGCGCTGAAAGGCGTGGAAGCAGAAGACCTGGAACGGGGCTATGTCCTATCAAAGGACCCTGCCCTGACATCCTCCTCCACGATCCACGGCAGGGCGGACCTGATAAAATACTGGCCTTCAGCGTTAAAAGAGGGAATGGTCCTGTACATCGGGCACTGGATGCAGTTCCTCCCCGCAAAAGTTGCCTATGTAAATAATGCAGGTGACTGGCACCGGCCTGAGCTGACATTGAAGACCGAGAAAGAACTGGTATATCCCCCGGGAGCCCGTGCGGTCCTCCACTATCTTGAAGGGGGAAAATTAAGGGTCGTCGGGACCATTATTATCGAATAAAAAAGCGGCAGGAAGCTAATTACCCGCCCCCATCTCTTTTTTTGTCCGGGTCAACGGAACTATTCTGCTCGTTGCACCGCCCAATGAATTTAAACGTAATACCTTCTCATCGTACACTGGTGAAGAAATTTGCTTGAAGGATTGATACCCTGGATCGTCGGGGGAGTAATAGTTCTTGTCCTCGTTATTCTGGTCCTCTACTTTGTAGGGATCTATAACCGCCTGTACACTCTTAAAAATTCATCAGAGGCGACCTTAGGTCAGATCAGGGTAGCGATGAAGAAACGGCTCGACATGATCGACCAGCTCCTCGGGGCCGTTAAAAGCTATGCAAAGTTCGAACAGGAGACACTGACGAAAGTAACCGCGATGCGGGCCAGCGTGGGTACTGCCGGTCCCGGGGACCTGAATAAGATCGAGCAGGAATCCCGGTCCCTCTTTGGAAGACTTATCGCTGTCGCCGAGAATTACCCCGACTTAAAGACCAATACTACAGTACTGAACCTCCAGGAAGCGATCAAGAGCATTGAAGATGAGATTGCCCGCCAGCGCTATACGTACAACAACATCTCACAGCAGTTCAATATTCTGTGCGATACGATACCGTCCAGCTTCGTTGCCCGGATGATCGGGATGATGAAGTTAGATTACCTCCAGTTTGAAGAGCAGATCAGTACACCCCCGAAGATTGAGTTTTAAGGTTGAAGACCCATGAGCGAGCTGAAGCAGATCGTATCCCTCGTCATTATCTCGTTACTGCTGACCGCAGGGTTGGTCCTCGTTGCTGGTGCGTTACCGGGGCTGATCGAGGGTGACCTCGTGGTCGGTCAGTACGATGTAGTTCTGCACGAAAACGGTACCCTGGCAGAGCGTTATGATTATGTTGTAAAAAACAGCGGGCAATACCGGATGCTGTACCGGTTCTGGGAAGCCTCTCTTCTGACAACCCCCTCAGATTCACCAAATATAGAATTTGTGAGCCTGACAAACCCGCCTGGTACAACGGGTTACCTGAAGGACGCCGGTTCCAGTGTGATAATCGTTGGAAATGGCGGGGACCCGGCCCAGAAGGGAAAGATCCAGCAGCTCGCCGAGCTCAACGAGATGGGGGCCTTCCTGCCATCCTATTTTAACGCGGGGACCTACACGCTCGAAACAGTCGTGATAGTGCATCCACCGCTGGAATATGATGGATCTAATGCACACCTGAACCTCAAGCTGGTCGACCAGCACATCCCGTACCGGGATATTAGGATTGTTATTCCTGCCCGCTACGTGAAGGAAGTATACCCCCACCCGGCACACCTGAAGGTGGAGAAAAGCGGGGACCAGATCCTGGTAACCGGGTCTGCGGCAGCTGATGAGACTGTTGGTATTGAACTCCTCCTCTCGAAGGATGCGATCCAGGTAATGGATGGTTACCCTGTATTTGTGGAGGACGTTGCCGGTAAGACGCGTTCTGCAAACCCCTGGTATAATAGTTTCCCCTACCCGCTTGCCGAATTCCTCAGAGCCCTCGGGATCGCAGCACTGGTACTCACGCCGTTCGTTTTTATCGGGATATTCTACCGGTACGGGAGAGAGAAACCGTTTACGGTTCCAAAATACCTGAGTTTCGTACCCGACCCGGCAAAAAAACCCTGGGTCGTGAATCTCCTGTTCAAGGGGGATGCGATGACGTTTGACGAGGACGGTTACTACGCCACCCTCATCGACCTTCACCGCAGGGGCATTATCCGGATTTCCGAGAAGGAGGGTGACAAGGGTGTTACCATTGCACTGCTGGAAAAGGTACCGGATGATGCCTATGAACAGCGGGTGCTCGGATTTTTACAGGATATTGCAAAAGACGGAGTTGTGGATACTGCTGTCATCCAGGAACTGGCCAAAGAGGCAAAGAGCAGCACGGGTTCCCAGTCTAAGATCCTGCAATACCAGCGGGAATTATCTGATGTGACGAAGCGCGTTGACCCGAAACTGATAAATGAATATATCGTCGATGGTCGCGATCACATTATTCCCGTTGCATTAACAGGGGCCGTATTCCTCGCTCTCTCTGTCCTTCTCCTGATTATATCCCCGGTTCTTGGCCCGGTCCTGGTCCCTGCCGCATTCCTCTGGGGCGGGGTGATTGTTCTTGCAGGAATTGCGTTTGCATACCCGTCAACACTGTTCGGGCAGTGGAAGGATGACAAATACAAAGAAAAGCTGGAGTGGGACGCATTTTCATATTTCCTGTCCGATCTCGCCCTGATCAAACAATATTCCCCCGCCGATATCTCGCAGTGGGGTGACTGGCTGGTATACGGGACTGCACTCGGGGTCGGGAAGCACGTTGAAATGGCAATGAAAGAGTTGAATGTCCATATCCCGGAAGCCGGAGTGCCGCTTGGACTGATGCACGGGGCGTTTATCCCCATCATGGCATTCTCTCCCCCGTCACAGGGAGGCAGCGGAGGATTCGGGGGAGGGGGATTTGGTGGCGGTGGCGGGTTCGGTGGTGGCGGCGTAGGTGGACGCTGAAACCCTGAAAATCAATCTCTTTTTTGGAATTAAATCGTGGGCCTGTTTTAAGAAAATATATTCACACATTGTACATGAGGTCCAAATAGTATGTCGAAAGAAACCATAGCTGGACAGTATCCCCAAATCATCGAACCCGGTTTTTTGTCCAATCAATCAGTTTAAGTTGAGTCCGGTAGTAGTTCCTGATCAGATCATCATGCAATACACCGAAGGAAAACCGGGCAGGGTTTTTATCGTCCGGGTAGACCATGGAGAAGACCTTATCGCGACCCTGTTGCAGTTCATTAAGGACCACCAGGTAAACAGTGGCTATATCAGGTTCATGGGAGCGCTTGAGTCGGGACAGATTGTCACGGGGCCGGAAGTCCTCTGTCTCCCCCCCGACCCGCACTTTGAATCATTTTCGGGGGGCTGGGAAGTGATCGGGATGGCCACAATTACACCGGAAAAGAACGGCCCTCACCTCCATATCCATGCATCCATAGGTCGTGGCGAACAGGTACTTACCGGGTGCCTCCGGGGAGAGATAATTACCTATATTGTCATTGAGGCAGTTATCACCGAATTGATCGGGGTCGATGTTCAGAGAGCACAGGACCCTGTAACCGGACTACTCCTGCCAGAACTGAAACACGAGAGATAGTTGCGATGAAGACCTGCAAAGAGCTCCATCTATTCATTGTCTTCCAACTACCGCAGGATAATGAGAGCTCCCAATAACCATGACACTTCCCCAGCCCCGTTTTCTGCCGATGACCGAAAAGGAGGGAACGAAGCTTGGTATCGGACAGTTTGACATCATCCTCGTCACCGGTGACGCATACGTGGACCATCCTTCGTTTGGCACGGCACTAATCGGGCGTGTCCTGTGGGATGCCGGGTTCTCGGTCGGAGTAATTGCACAACCAGACTGGCGTGGTCCGGATGACCTTGCGAAACTTGGAAAACCCCGTTTGTTTTTTGGGATAAGCTCCGGGAATGTCGACTCGATGGTGAATAATTACACCCCGGCACTAAAGGTCCGGAATGATGATGTCTATTCTCCGGGTGGAAAGGGAATGGGAAGGCCGGACCGGGCTACCACCGTTTATACTGACCGGTTGCACGCTCTCTTCACAGGGACCCCCCTGGTAATCGGGGGTATTGAAGCGAGCCTGCGCAGGTTTGCCCACTATGATTACTGGTCGGACTCAGTCCGTCATGCAATCCTTGCGGATGCACCGGCAGAACTCCTGGTATTCGGGATGGGAGAAAAACCGGTCGTTGCGATTGCACAGGCTCTTTCACGCGGGGAACCGGTTGGGAGCCTCAGGAATATTTCCGGTACCTGTTACCGGATGCCACTATCAGAATGGCGGGGTTCTTGTCATGAGGGCTATGTCGTCCTTCCGTCGTTCAGCGAAGTATCAGCTGATAAACTGGCCTATGCGAGGGCTTTCTCTCTTCATTACCGCGAGCAGGACCCCCTCAGGGGCAGACCGGTTACACAGGTCCACCCGAAAACCGTAATTATACAAAATCCCCCGGCACAACCGCTGACAACGGACGAACTCGACCATATCTATGAACTGCCCTATTCGAGAAAACAACACCCGTTGTACCGGGAGCCCGTTCCTGCACTAGAACCCGTCAGGTTTTCGGTAACCAGCCACCGGGGGTGCTTCGGGGGGTGCTCTTTCTGTGCGTTAACACATCACCAGGGGAGAATTGTGCAAAGCAGGAGTGCAGACTCTATCGTCCGGGAGGTTGAGGCGATAACACGCATGCCAGGGTTTACCGGTATCATCCAGGACGTCGGGGGTCCCACAGCAAATATGTACGGTGCGTCCTGTGCCTCATGGAACCGTTCCGGCGCCTGTGCTGACCGTAATTGTACTTCCTGCGATAACCTGGCAACCGCACACGATCTCCAGGTTACCCTCCTGCGGCGGTTGCGGGAGCTCCCCGGTGTGAAACAGGTATTCATCAGTTCAGGTATCCGGTATGACCTCTTCGATACCGATCGGGATGGCTACCTGAAGGAAATCGTGGCTTCCCACACATCCGGACACCTCAAGGTGGCGCCGGAACATATTGTCAGCCATGTTACTGACCTGATGAATAAACCCGGGAAAGAGTCATTCGAACACTTTTGCCAGAAATTCGAAGCATTGGGCAAGGTTACCGGGAAAGAACAATATATTCTCCCATATTTTATGTCAGGACACCCTGGTTGCAGGATGGAAGACATGATTGCGCTTGCATTGTATTTACGGGACCACTCCCTGTATACCGAGCAGGTGCAGGACTTCACCCCGACCCCGATGAGTATCTCCACCTGCATGTACTACACGGGCCTGGACCCGTTTACCCTGAAACCTGTGTATATCCCTAAAGGACGGGAGAAACAGGTGCAGCGTGCGATGTTGCATTACCGGGACAGGGAGAAACAGGAACTCGCCAGGGAAGGGTTAACAATGGCCGGGAGGAGCGACCTCATTGGTCCCGGGAAACAATGCCTGGTCGCGCCTTCATATGGGGGATCCCAATTAAAAAGAGATCTGCAAAAGAGCCCTGTTTCTATTTCCGGGAAGGCAGGAACTGTCGGTCGGAATACAACACCAGACCCCGCTACCGGGAGAAAAAAGAAAAGGTAATCCTGGCACTGTTGAAACACACATGAACGGGACGTCCATACCCGGACCATTGAAAATGCCTCGTTCTAAATCTCTTCATATTGGTGGTCTTTCAGGCATTTAAATGGGAAAACCTGCGAATTTTTAAAAAAAGGGCTCTGTAGAAATCCTGCGCTTAAAAAAATTAACAGAACTGCTCAGACAGGAGAGGTTTTCACCCCCTCCCTGTCCCACCCCCGTTAAGATACTCTCGGGCAGGGTTTGCTGAAATCATTTGCATATTAAGAGATTCAAGTCCAGTCCCCATCCCCGCCGGGGTGTCACAGCGGCGGGGCGGAGCCCCGGGAGCAGGATTAAATTTTGGAATACCCTCATCTAAAAGATAGATTTGAGAGCATCTCAATAAATCCGTGATCTTTGGTTATTCGTGCCCACCGGTATGTGGCACATCCATCCCCTGGTTATCGCACGGTGCACACCGTTCAAGCTTTTCATCGATAATACGGTAGGCGTTTGCAAGTACCGACGAGTTGGAGATCAGACCGGCAATGAGGATCACTTCAAGGATCTCGTCCCGCGTTGCTCCTTTCTTTAATGCGGCCTGCATGTGGTACCCGGTACAGTGCTGACACTTGAGTGCTGCCCCGACGGCCATGCTGATCAACTCCACATATTTTGGGTCGAGGGCATTTGTCTGTGTCACGGTTCCCTTGTAGAGCAGATGGGAGATGAGGACTTCAGGCCGTTCAGCCATTCTTTTAAAAATGAGGGGTGTCCGCCCATACTCGTGTTCAATATCGTCCAGCCATTGACGTGAGGTTTCGAGTGCCCCCTTCGCAACAATCCCGTTCAGAGTATCTTCAAATTCTGACATATCATTCACCAGTTTAGTACTCAGGTATCATACGTCTGGTGTTGAAAATACCTGTGGAGGAATTGGGACAGGGTATTCCCACAGGGATTGGGAAACGCTATCCAGCATTAATCATTGAAAAACCAGAGGGACAATGATTTTTTTCCTGCAATTGCCGGATCCTCCAATCTTAAAGCTGCCACCTCTTTAACCCGGAGGTACTATTTTCGTACGTATATACACATATTTAACCGAGATTTGTAATACCCACCAATGGAGAATTTTCATGAGATTCAAGCGAACTTCAATACTTATCCTAGTAATCATCCTGTGTATCTTTTACAGCTGTTTTGCTGCGGCATCCCCGCAAACAATGGGTGAACGGGTGGGCCCCGGGCATGACCTGGTAAAAAAGCCTTCACTGGAAGGACCAACGGGCCTGAAAGGGAACCTGGTCAGTAACGGTGTAACTAACAAGTTCGTCAGTGCGGGAACGGATAATGGATTCAAAGCCAGGTATGATGTCCCATATCGAAATGCTTCTGCAACCGGCTGGGGATATGCGACGTCAGGTACCCGGCCATGGCCTTCGTCCCAGGTAATTTCCTTATCCCTTGGTGGGACAGAAATTATCCAGGGGACTGGGACGGTCAGGTGTATTGATAGTGAAGGCGGCATTTACGGGATCATTTCTGGTGACGGTACTTATTATATCCCATCAAATCTCCCAAAACAATATGCAAAAGACGGGCTCAATGTTAAATTCAAAGCCTATAAAATGCCTATTAATCCAGCCGTTCGTATGAGGGGCAGCCCGATACGGATCATCTCCATCTCCCTGGATCAAACGAAATCCGGATTAATTCAAGCCACCGGAACGGTGACATGGGTCCCGCTTGAAGGAGGTTTTTATGGAATCATCTCTGATGACGGCACACAATATGACCCCCTCAACCTCCCGAAAGAATATGCACAGGACGGGTTCCGGATTGGGTTTACGGCTATAGAAGAGCAGAATATGGCCAGCATTCACATGTGGGGCACGATTATAACCATCACAGGCACTACACCAATCAGTCAGGACGGGACCTATAAAAAGGGTGTACTTGTTGATTACAAACGCACCGGTGGTTTTGCAGGGTTTGACGATCACCTGACGGTATATGAAAATGGGGCCGCTGTCGTTACGACAAAAAACGGAGGGTACCGCTCTACACTATCCTCAAAAGAGTTGAATAATCTTATAGCACTTTTCGAGTCATCGGGATTTAAATCGGTCAATCAAATAGACCTCCCGATGATCAAGGTCAGTGGCAACGACTTCTTCTTTTATTCCATTGAATTCAGGGGCCATAAGATTGAAGCAATTGAATACGCCTTCCCAGACACACTTGATCCCGTAATCCAAGGTCTCAATAACCTCGTGTTTCAGGGTACGGGGTAACCAGGACCAATTTTTTCAAAGTTATCAGCCCTGGATGTGGTCAGCACAGACCAGGGCATATTTTTTCCGCTTCATATCACCGAGACCAAATCGTTGTGGCAGGGCCAGAACCAGATTAACGCGGAGGGCTGGATGAGTATCCGGTTTTACTGCAGATGCGGTCTCTCTGCCCGTTTGTAATCAGGGATCACGATCCACAAGGCCATGGAAGCTGCACATCAATTAGTCCAGACACAATTTAAACGGTGAAATTATTTTTTAAAAAAAATAATTGGATCAAAATAACAATTGTGAACATTTTTAACTACGGCGATTCTTATGAGTAATGCATATCATGGGGGCAATTTTTCTCCAGGTGACAATATATGTATGATCTTCAAAAATTACGCCATGAATTTCCGATACTCTCAAAGTGCGTCTATCTCGACAGCGCCTCGACAAGCCAGACCCCCAAATGTTCTGTCGATGCCATGTGTGAATATTTCTTCGAATACGCAGCGAATCACGGAAGAGGCGCCCATCACCTCGCCCGGAAGACCACGGAGAAGTACGAAGAGACCAGGACACGGTTAGGAAATTTTCTAAAGGTCTCCCCGGATCACATTATTTTCACAAAAAATACGACGGACGCAGTAAATACGGTTGCAAACGGGCTTACATGGAAACGAGGTGACGAAATAATTACCACCTGGCTGGAACACCATTCGAATCTTCTTCCGTGGATGAACCTTAAGAAAAAGGGTGTCCGTGTTACTTTCGTCCAGCATGAGAATGGATATCTCAATCCCCAGAACATCCAGGAGGCTATCTGCTCTAAGACGAGATTGGTTGCTGTCACCCATATGCCCAATATTCTCGGGACAGTCCAGCCGGTAGGGGCTATCGGCCGCATCGCCCACGATGCCGGGGTTCCGGTCATAGTAGATGGAGCACAGTCTGTGGGGCATTTCCCGGTTGATGTTACCTACATCGATTACCTCGCAATTCCCGGGCATAAAGGACTTCTCGGACCTCAGGGGACGGGGGCACTCTATATGAAAGATCCAGAGTCCCTGAATTGTTCGATCTTCGGGGGTGGGATGGTGGTATCGGTATCCCATAAGACTGTAAAATTACTACCTCCTCCTGCAAAATTTGAACCCGGGACACCCAATATCCCCGGGGTTATCGGTCTCGGGCCAGCAATCGACCTCGTCAGTTCACTCGGTGTCAGGAATATCCATGCACATGAAAAGCAGCTCGGCTCCCGGATGTACGAAGGACTCGTGAAGATACCAGGTGTAAGTGTCTACAGCCCGAACGGGACTGGTGTCGTTTCCTTCAATGTCGCAGGGGAGAATCCCAATGAATTTTCCCGTAAGCTTGACGATTACAAGAAGATCTGCGTGAGAAGTGGCATGCACTGCGCAGAACCACTTGCAAGCAGTTATCATTGCGAAGGCACAATCCGGGCCTCCGTTGGTTGTTATACCACGAACGATGAGGTCGATGCCCTGATTGAGAGTGTCCGGTATCTGACCGGAAACATGTAGGTCTCCCGTGATCCCTGTGAATCCAACGCGAACGGTTCTCGATGCCATTGGGAATACCCCGCTCATCGAGATCAGGAACCTCAATCCCTATCCGGCGATTCGTATCTTTGCAAAGTTTGAAGGCTGCAACCCCGGGGGATCAATCAAGGATCGTATAGCCCTTTACATGATCCTGGCCGCGGAACGATCCGGGGAACTCACGCACGATAAGATCATTATGGAACCGACCTCCGGGAATACCGGTATAGCGCTCGCCATGATTGGAGCTGCGAAAGGCTACCAGGTAATGCTGGTGATGCCGGGTTGTGTAAGTGTCGAACGAAGACGAATTATCGAGGCGTTCGGTGCTGAAGTAGTGATGACTCCGGCAGAAGAGGGAACTGATGGAGCGATTCGGCGTGCATGGAGATTTGTAGAGGAGAACCCGGATAAATATTATATGCCTGATCAGTTCTCAAATCCTGCGAATATCCAGGCCCATTATGAGACCACGGGTCCTGAAATATATCATGAACTGGATGGGAAAATCGATTGTTTTGTTGCAGGCATGGGGACCACCGGGACTCTGATGGGGGTAGGGAAGTACTTAAAGGAAATGAACCAGGGGATACGCATCATCGGAGTAGAACCGGAACTGGGACATGCGATCCAAGGATTGAAAAACATGGAGGAAGCAATAGTTCCTGATATTTACAAGGCAAATTTCCTCGATCAAAAGATACGGATCGGGGACGAGGAAGCGTATGTAATGGCACGGAAGATTGCGACACGCGAAGGGATTTTCACGGGGATGTCGAGCGGTGCGGCACTGGCAGGCGTGCTTAAAGTCGCAGAGTCGCTCGGGTCAGGAACCATTGTCACCATATTTCCGGACAGGGGGGACCGCTATCTCAGTACTACGCTTTTCCGTTCCATTTGCAGCGATTGTAACCCTTAGGTAGCGGATTAATATTCGTATGTAAATCCGGGGATACGGGGAAGCAACCGGGGATATTCTTCCCTTGTTTCCAAACAGGTTAGTCTGAAAGTGCCTGCCCAAATCAAGATCGCTGCTTCTTGTACTCTTTTTAATTCATTTCCCTGCCAGGATGAGACTTTTTGTTTTCCAGGTCGAGGGATATTGATACAATATTAATAGTATGCTTGTATACCCGGGACCCAGTTCGCAAGCATCGTGGTGAACAATTCATGGGACTCTTCCAGATGCTCTTCATGGTACCTGACATAAAGGGTCTGATCGCCTACCATACCCTTGATGCTGAAATAGTCCTGCTTGGAGAATGAGAAGAAGGGCTGTTTCAGGTTATCCAGGATCTTTACCGTGCCAAACTCCCCGAAATATGTAATGAGATCCCTAGTGACCTCTGCGTCTACTGAGTATTCTTTCAGCACGGTCCCGTCAACACACCGTTTGAATTTATTGGTTTTGAGGATCTGCATGATTTCACCAATTAATTATCAGATGGTAGCAGCAATTTCTTCAACTGCAGCTACAGTCGCCTCACATTCTTCGATCGTATTCATGCATGAAAGGCTTATCCGGACTCCCCCCGAGGCATTGATCCGCTCGTGAATCAGCGGGGAACAATGGAGACCGGTCCGGACCACGATCCGGTATGCTTTCCAGAGGATAAACCCGATATCTTCACTTTCCATGCCTTTAACCGTGAACGTAAGCACCGGTATATCAGGAGACGAATTGTATAACCTGACCCCGTCGATCTCCCCGAGCGCCTTAACAAGGTACGAGGTCATAGTGCGGGAGTGCGAAAGGATTGTGTCAACCCCTCTCCTTTCTACAAACCCTGTCCCGGCATCGAGAGCGGCTATCCCCGGATAGTTTGGTGTCCCTGGCTCGAATTTCAGGGGCAACTCTTCTGGCTGGTACTGACTAGCCGAGTCGACCCCGGTACCCCCCTGCCGGATTGGATCAACCTGTTCCGGGCTCCTGATGTAGAAACCCCCCGTTCCCGGCAGGCCGAACAATGATTTATGGCCGGTGAATACGAACGCGTCAACCGGGAGTTTCCCGGGCTTTGCCGGGTATTGTCCGGCGGTCTGGGCACCGTCCACCAGGAAAAATACTCCTGATGATCTCACCAGGTTTCCAATGGGTTCAATGTCCTGCACAGAACCAAGCACATTCGAACCATGCCCTATTACCACCAGTGCGGTGTCATCCGTCATTATTTCCCCGATCTCTTCCGGTTTCACGTGAGGGTCGGTTGTCCGGATAATAGAGAGCGAACACTTCCCCTCCCGCTCAAGCGTCCGGAGCGGCCGTAGTACAGAGTTATGTTCAAGATCCGTGGTGATCGCATGGAATGGCTTGCCGTAACGTTTCGCAAAGCCATGGATCAGCAGGTTCAACGAGTCTGTCGCGCTCGATGTGAAGATAATATGTTCCGGGCTGGAGACCCCGAAGAAATCTGCAACAGTCTGCCGGGTTGTTCCGATGTAATCCGGTGCATCCTTGACCGTCGTGCGGCCATGTTCATAGAAAGGAGAGGAGAACACATCAGCTGCAGCTTTCAGGACCTCGGGGGGTTTGGGCCAGGTTGTCGCGGCGTTGTTCAGATAGATTAATGGTTCAGTCACGGGAGCACCGGAATACAATTCCTGATTTTTTGAGTAACCCAACAATTTGCTAATTGCCGGAATCTCTTAGGATCCCGGCATTTTAACAATAAAATTTGCATTCTCTTCCTGAGTATGGTGGATTGGGTTGAAGAGGTCATGTCCGGGTATTCATGTGTATTCATAATACCTCGTCCATACTTCCACTCCGGTAGCCGGCAAGGTCGAGCGTCACATAGTCTATTCCGATTCCCCTGAAGGACTGAATTATCTCTTCACGAATGATCAGGAGTTTTTCAAAATCTGCAGCAGGGACCTCGATCCTGGCAACCCCGCCATGCAGCCGGACTCTTATCTGTATAAAACCCTTCCCGACAAGAAACGCTTCAGCCTCCTCAATCATCATGAGTTTTTTTGCAGTAATCTTATCCCCATATGGGAACCGGGATGCAAGACACGCGGCTGATGGTTTATTCCAGACCCGAAGTCCGTAATCATGTGCAACCTGCCTGATATCTTCCTTGGTGATACCTGTCATGATGAAGGGATGGATTATACCCTCTTCGGTAGCAGCGGTAAGACCTGGCCGGTATTCTCCCATATCCGAAACATTGATCCCGTCAGCGATACATGCAAGGCCATAGTTCATTGCAGCTTCCTTCAGGTACCTGGCCGAGATTTTTTTACAGAGGTAGCAGCGGTCAGTCGGATTTTTGCGGAGGTTTTCGTGTTCCATGTGCGGGACTTCAACAATATCGAGCAGTAATCCAAGGTCTTCTGCAATCTGTTTCGCCTCTGCCAGCGCTAATCTCGGCACCAGCGGGCTGTCAAGAAGAATGGCACGGCTCCGGTCCCCCAGCACATCGCGGGCAAGTACTGCGAGGAGGGTGCTGTCAACACCACCTGAAAAAGAGACAAGCATCGACCCGCATCCGGCGATGATATTTTCAAGGGCTTTTTTCTTATGTGCAATGGGCATTAATCACCAGGAATCAGGAAATTCGAATTTAAAACCATAAATGATAATTTTCCGGTATCCATCAGGTGCTGCACGGTCCAAGTCCGGTTTCCGCGCCACCACACTGGTTCTCCTCGCCTTCACGAAGTTGCTGGCAGATTGTACAGATACGCTTGACGAGGTTCACATCTTTTTTATCCCTCAAATCCACTGCAAGCTGCTCAATAGACCGCTTGACATAGTTCTCAAACTCAATCCGGTACCCCCGTTTTCCGGAAAGGTACTGTGAGACAGCAGAGGGTGCGATCTCGAGCATCCGTGAGGCTTCAACCTGGGAGACCCCGCACTTCACAAGTTCAACAGCTATCGCAGCCCTTATTGCAGGAAGGATATCCCAAACTACTTTCTGACATGGAGCTTCCATCACATCACAACCCTTATGTTATTCCAGTCGTGACATAATAACAACGCATTCACAATTGTGAATGTGCTTTTCAAGAAGAAAAACATTCGGTTCCTTTTATCCGTAAAATGTGCTGGACTGGATTGCTATCATCAATAGGAACAAATTGTAATCACCAGTTCCTGGGATTTTTCTGTGAAAACTCGCCGAAAAGATAACCTATAAATATTCACAATTGTTATCTATTATGATAAGATTCACAATTGTGAATTTCAATCGTGCCAGAGTGGCGGAGTGGCTACGCGGCTGACTGCAGATCAGCTACAACCCGGTTCGAATCCGGGCTCTGGCTTGTGGATTGACCATGAGTATCAGGATCCAGAAAACATTTGAAGCACTCTTCGCACTCGAAGAAGTCCGGGGTCTATTTCGCGAGTCCCTTCCTACAGGTTTCGATGCACAGGAAGAGTCCGCGTTCAGGCAGCGGATTGCCGATATTAAGGCAATCCTTGCTGATCTCGAGGCGGGTACCGGAACACCGAAGGTGACAAAGATCGCCGGTTCCATCGACCTCCGCACGCGGGAAGAAGAGGCAATCAACATCCAGCCGATCCAGGCAGCAGGGCGATTGACAACGGAGGCGAGGAAGGCCCTCATCTCCTATGGTGACGGGTACTCAACGTGTGACGCCTGCCGGAAGCCATTCCGGCTGGACAAGATCACCAAGCCAGGGATCGCGGAGTTCCATGCAGAACTAGCAAAGTTCGTCAACATGGACCATGCCCGGGTCGTACCCGGTGCTCGCCGGGGGTTCCAGGCAGTGGCCGGAACGCTAGTTAACAAGGGCGATAGTGTGATAGTTACCGCCCTGGCCCACTATACCGAGTTCCTCGCTGTTGAGAACGCTGGTGGGAATGTCAGGGAAGTACCACTGGATGATAAGAATATTGTAACCGGTGAAGCAACAGCACTGAAAATCGAAGAGATCAGACAGGAGACAGGAAAACTCCCCGTGCTTGTCATGATCGACCATTTCGATTACCAGTTCGCA
This sequence comes from uncultured Methanomicrobiales archaeon, assembly GCA_903828975.1. Taxonomy (GTDB): domain Archaea; phylum Halobacteriota; class Methanomicrobia; order Methanomicrobiales; family Methanospirillaceae; genus CAIKOD01. The sequence continues at coordinate 16,597 of CAIKOD010000181.1, forward strand.
AACGAGCACGAAGTAAAAGAGATCGGGAAAGTTGCTCACCAGTATGATATCCCGTTCCTCTACAACGGTGCCTACACGGTAGGTGTCCTCCCTGTGGATGGAAAGAAGATCGGAGCTGATTTTGTAGTCGGCTCAGGCCATAAGAGTATGGCATCGGTCGCACCGTCGGGTGTACTTGCGATGACCGATGAATGGGTGCCGAAGGCACTCCGCACAACCGCGATGGTTGGTGACCTGACAAAACGCAGATTTGGGATAAAAGAGGTCGAAATGCTTGGTTGCACGCTGATGGGAGGGACGCTGCTCTCGATGATGGCATCATTCCCGACAGTAAAAGCCCGGACCCTAATGTGGGAAGACGAAGTAAAGAGATCCAACTACTTTATCGACCGGCTCCTGAAGATAACCGGGACCAAGGTGCTCTCCGAGTACCCCCGGAAGCATACATTAACCAAGGTTGATACAACCGGAAGCTTTGATAAGATTGCCCAGACTCACAAACGTCGAGGGTTCTACCTCAGCGATGAGTTGTCCACCCGTGGCATTGTCGGGGAGTTTGCCGGCGCAACAAAGACCTGGAAGCTGAACACCTATGGTCTCTCGGACAAGAAGATCCACTATCTTGCCGATGCCTTTGAAGAAGTGGCGGAGAAACACGGCCTTGTCGTTGAAAAATAATTAAGGGATAAGTGCAGCGAAACGCCCGTGAAATCCGGCCAGGAAATTCGAGGTTAACATACCTTCCCTTGTATGGAACAGAAGGTGAATCCCTCCTCTTGGCAATTACCATAAAAAAGACGAGAACCAGAAATGACTGAAAAGAAATTCAACCTCGGAACAACTGCCCTGCATGCAGGACAGGTACCTGACCCGACGACGGGGTCACGTACTGTACCGCTTTACCAGACCACTTCATACGTCTTTAAGAGTGCGGAACATGCAGCGAACCTGTTCGGCCTCCGTGAGCTGGGGAATATTTACACCCGACTTATGAATCCGACAACGGACGTCTTCGAGAAGCGTGTAGCAGCTATAGAAGGGGGTAACAGTGCAATTGCAACCGCTTCCGGCCAGGCCGCAATTACCTACGCCCTCTTGAATATCACCCGGCCGGGGGACGAGATAGTTTCTGCGGACAACCTGTATGGTGGTACGTATGAGCTCTTCCACTACACCTTCCCTAAATTCGGAAGACACGTGATCTTTGTCGACTCAACAAAACCAGAAGCCTTCAAGCAGGCAATTACTCCCAAAACCAAGGCAATATATGCCGAGACTATTGGGAACCCGAAGCTTGATGTCCCGGATTTTGAAGTAATCGCGAAGATCGCCCATGAAGCCGGTGTACCTCTCGTTGTTGACAATACGACCGGTGTGGGGCTTGTGCGCCCGATTGATCACGGCGCCGATATTGTCGTCCTGTCAGCAACCAAGTACATAGGGGGTCATGGTAACTCGATCGGCGGGGTGATCGTTGATTCCGGGACTTTCAAGTGGAATAATGGGAAATTCCCCGAATTCACAGAACCTGATCCCAGTTATCATGGTCTTAAATACTGGGATGCCTTCGGTAATTTTGCAACCTTCGGTAATGTGGCCTTCACCTTCAAGATCCGCATTTCCCTCATGAGAGATACCGGTGCGGTACTCAGCCCATTCAATGCCTGGCTCTTCCTTATCGGACTTGAGACACTACACCTCCGGGTACCCCGTCATTCGGAAAATGCCCTGGCGACAGCCCGGTTCCTCAAATCACACCCGAATGTGGCATGGGTCAACTACACAGGGCTCCCCGATCACCCGAGTCATACACTCGCACAAAAATACCTGCGGGGTGGATTCGGGCCAATCGTCAGTTTCGGAGTAAAGGGAGGGAAGAAAGCAAGCATAAAATTCATAGACAGCCTCAAGCTGTTCAGCAACCTTGCCAATATCGGGGACTCAAAAAGCCTGGTCATCCACCCGGCATCCACGACCCACCAGCAACTAACCCTGGAGGAGCAGAAGAAGACCGGAGTCACCCCGGATGCAGTCCGGCTCTCCATCGGTACCGAGGACATCGAGGACATAATCGCCGATTTGAAACAGGCACTGGAAGCGACAACGTGAGGCAGAATTACTCATTAATTAACGAGAATAAGGACATCCGGGATACCATTGCAGCATATACCCGGACATAGCCAGGGGATATTCAGATGATCAAAGGATCAGTAGGACTTGTAACTACGCAATATTATCTCCATTCCTCCCCGCTTGAACTTGAGAGCGGGGAAACACTCCCCTTATTTACACTCGCGTATGAGACATACGGGACCCTGAACAAGGAAGCGAGCAATGCTATTCTCTTATGCCATGCCTTGTCCGGTGATGCCCATGCAGCAGGGTTTCATGCTGGTGACGAAAAACCGGGATGGTGGGATTCGGTAATTGGTCCCGGGAAGGCATTTGATACCGACAAGTACTTCGTCATCTGTTCGAATGTGATCGGCGGATGTAAAGGTTCGACGGGGCCATCGTCTGAAAACCCGGAAACAGGTGAACCGTACGGGATTGCCTTTCCCGTCATAACGATTCGTGACATGGTTAATGCCCAGAAACTCCTGGTTGAACAACTCGGGATCAACCTGCTCTATGCCGTGGCAGGTGGATCTATGGGCGGTATGCAGGTACTCCAGTGGACGGTAAGCTGGCCTAAGCACGCAAGTAAGGCGATTGTAATCGCAGCGACCGCCTATTCGACCCCCCAGCAGATCGCATTCAATGAAGTGGGAAGGATCGCCATCACATCTGACCCCGCCTGGGAGAACGGGGACTACTACCAGCAGAAATCGTACGATTCAAATGGGCCGTTCCAGGGACTTGCACTGGCACGAATGGTCGGGCATATCACCTACCTTTCGAATGAGTCTATGCACGAGAAGTTTGGCAGGGCGTTGCAGGACAAAGACCGGATAGGTTATAATTTCTCAACTGATTTTGCCGTGGAGAGCTATCTTCATCACCAGGGTGACACGTTCACGCATCGGTTCGATGCCAATTCATACCTCTACATTACCAAGGCAATTGATTACTTCGACCTGACAAAGGACGGCTCGCTCAGAAAAGGACTTGCGGGAGTAAACGCAGCCTTCCTGGTCATCTCGGTCTCTTCCGACTGGCTGTATCCCCCGTACCAGTCACAGGAGATCGTATCCGCACTGGCGGCGAATGACCGTGAAGTCCGTTATAGCGAGATCCAATCCAACTTTGGCCATGACGCGTTCCTGCTGGAATCAGGCCAGATAAATTACCTGATCTCACAGTTCCTGTCAAAGACCATTGTTGGCGATGTCATGATCCGGGATGTCCCGACCATTGAGGAAGGGGCAACAACTGCGGTGACGGCACGGCGGTTAATCAACCTCGAGGTAAATCACCTGCCAGTACTCTCATGCAGTGGTCAGCTGGTGGGAATCGTCACATCATGGGATATCGCAAAAGCAGTCGCAAAAAATTTCCTATGGCTTGATGAAATCATGTCAAAAAATGTCATCACAACGGTCCCGGATGAACCGATCGAATCTGCTGCGAAGAAAATGGAGGAACACTCAATTTCTGCCTTACCGGTTATCGATGAGGATCAGCATCTTATCGGCCTTATTACCAGTGATGCAATCAGCACGCTTATCGGGAGGAGCAATTCATGAGAATCCTCTCGATTCATGCGTCTTCGATGTGGTACAATGCAACCCGGAAGACAAAGATGGCAGAGCCCGTCACCGTCCGCGAAGACAGGATGGAGGAATGCGTAGTCCTCTTCTGCTGTGTTGAGAAACTCGATGAGAAAAATCCTGGTCAGGTAGTCAGGGGTGCATCTTCGGGTGTCATGGAACGGCTCGGTAAATTAAAAGTGAACAGGGTGATGATCTATCCCTATGCCCACCTGGCAAGCTCACTCGGGCAACCTGGTGTCGCACTTGGGATACTCAAGGGGCTTGAGAGCTCTCTCAGGGAGTCATCGGTCGAGGTCAAAAGGGCTCCTTTCGGGTGGTACAAGGAATTCGAGATCAAGGGGAAAGGGCATCCCCTTGCGGACCTCTCGATGACGATCTGCCCATATGAAGGGTCCGAACGAGACTTTTCATGCCCGTACTGCAACCACCCGATAATGACTGCAGATCTCTCTTGTGCAAATACCGGTGCAGACCGGAAACAACTGGTTGCCAGAACCAACGGTTGCAGTCCCGGACCTGACTGTGAATGTGGATTGGTGAAACATCATGACTGAAGACGTAAACAAACAAGAACATGCTACCCTCTTTCTTGGGTGCCCGGAGGTCCCGGTGCAAATGGGAATCTCGCTGTATCTCTCCCACATGCTCAGGAAGAGTGGCCGGCAGGTGACAATTGCGGCGAACCCGTCCGTGATCAAACTCGCACGGGTTGCAGACCCGGAGCGGCATTACATGGACAAGATGATCGACCTTGACCGCTGTATCGGGGATATTGCCGAAAAAAAGCGGAGCACGGATATTGCGATCCTATTTGCCCATAACGACGCCGGGATTACCTATGCAGCGACAGTCCGGTATCTCCACCCGGGCCGGCTGGTTCTGGTCCTCTTCGGGCGTCATGCTGAAGAGCTCGTTTCATCAGTTGATTTCCCCTGCGAAATGATCGTGGAAAAGGCAGTCCATGACCCGTCCGGCCTGAGAAAGAAAATCGATGAGGTATTTCAATGGCCTGCGTAGAGGACCTCAACAAGGAGATTGTCCTGTCGGGTGCCAGTTTCAAGGAGGCACGGGAATACGTGGAGGCCCATTGTAAAGAGATCTATTATGTCGAGCCCGGTTTCCGGCTATTTGAAAAGCATATCATCGGGATCCCGCCTATCGCTATAGGCCTTGACGGTGACATGGTCCTCTTTCCGTTTACCAAGCCCTGTTATGGAACATTCCTGATCAGGGCAGAACACGCCGAAGAAGCATCAAGGCTCCGGTCACTCGGTCTGAAGACAACAAAGGAAAAGAAGTGACCGAAGGGGAAAGCGCCGGCCGGGTCTTCCCCTACTGGAAACACGCGGTTGTCTGGCTCGTCCGGTATGGCGAGATCGCCCTGAAATCTCCGGGTGTCCGGGACATGTGGGAACGGCAACTCATGACCAACATCCGTGAAGGACAGCCAGATGGATGCAAGGTCAGCCGGGACCGGGGCCGAATATGGGTAACCGGGGCTGTTGACCGATTAAGGCTTGGAAAGGTCTTTGGGATTGTTTCGGTCTCCCCTTGCCGGACCTGCAGCCTTGAAGATATAACTGCTGAACTTATCAGGTACATGGGAGACCTGCTTCCAGGGACCGGGAGTTTTGCACTCCGGGTCAGGAGGACCGGAAATCATACCCTGAGTTCGCAGGAGTATGCCCGGGAACTTGGTGAGGCTGTCAGGGATGCATTTCCGGAAATTTCGGTAGATCTTACGAATCCTGGAATATCCATTCATGTCGAGATCCGGGATGACCGCTGTTACCTGTATCACGAAATATTCCCCGGTCCCGGAGGCCTGCCTCTCGGTGTAGAAGGGACCCTCGTAGCGCTTCTTTCTGGCGGTATTGATTCTGCCGTTGCCATCTGGATGATGATGAAGCGTGGATGCCGGATCGTACCGGTCTTTATTGACATGCCACCGTTTCTTGGTGACTCAGCCCTGAAAAGAGTCCAGGCAGTCCTCGGAATCCTTTCAGAGTACCAGCCCGGGATTACCCTGCATACAATCGAGGATACCTATGTTGCAAGGGCACGGGAATCGCTCAGGGCAAGCGGTGATGAAAAATACGTATGCCTCCTCTGTAAACGCCGGATGTACCGGATCGCAGAAGACCTTGCCTCGGAAATACACGCCGGCGGGATCGTCACCGGGGAGTCTATGGGCCAGGTGGCCTCGCAGACGCTTGACAACCTCAAAGTACTTGACAGGGTCTCCGTCTTGCCCATTTACAGGCCCTTAATCGGCTTCGATAAGACTGAAATTATCACGATCGCCAGGAAAATTGGTACATTTGAGCATTCAATCATGCCGGTGAGCAGTTGCTGCTGTGCAGTGCCGAACCGGCCAGCTACAAGTGCGGATCCGCTTGTTATCGAGGCACTTGAAGAGAGACTGGCCAATAATACCGGGTAAGATTACCAGAGTAACCTTATTTTTCCGGTTGCAATAACCGGGTGTTCAACATCGCTATTCCTCCTATCTGTTACCCGGAATCTTTACGATCGGTGTTAGTGGTGCTTGAAAGTCGGAACAGGAAGGGAGCAATAATTCGTGGCTAAAAAGAGAGTTATCCCCTGTATATATAGGGATAACTGAGAAGGGCGAACCTGCCGGTGTATGCGGCAGTGGCTGGCCGATAGTAGCCTGAATTACTCTTTTTTACAGTCTGAAAAGACTGCTGGCCTGACTGGCATGTTGCACCATTCGTGCATGCTGTTGTAGCGCAGTAGGCACTTGTAGCACATCCACCGTTTAAACATCCCTGTCCGTTGTCCGGGCAGAGCGAACTGTCAGCGCATGACTGCTGACCTGTACATCCGGCAGTACCTGCTGGGCAGGCGATTGAACATGACTGGGCTGTTGAACAGGACTGCGCCTGGGCACTGTTCCCGCAGCTTCCTCCGCATGCCATTACACTGGCAGGGAGCAGGAGGAGCATCGCCAGAGCGATGATGAGTAGTTTCTTCATATTGTTTCTGACTCCTTGATCTTCCGGGTCTTCCCGGTAAAAATTCATTTCTCACCATGTAATAAACCATTTCTCGCAGATCACTCTTATTCAACAGACCCGTGGATTACTGGAAGTTTTAATGGCATAAGAAGACCTTGTGAAAACACTGGAAACCCAAAAATGAGTAAATTTCGCCACGAGAATAAGCTGGAACATTCAGAAAGGCTAAATAGAAGAATTTCAGACATGTAAGATTAGCAATGAATATCTCATCATGGCTGGTCGTACCAATCCTTATACTCTCACTCGCTCTTGCAGCAGTGCCGGTATACCAGCCGGTACCCTCGTTCACACCCATAATGCCTGGCTCCGCAGGGGAATGCAGGACAAGCATGCCATGTTGCGCGAATGGAGGGTCCTCAAATATGGTTCCCCCGGCAACCCCCGCCAGGGTCCCGGTTGTCCCACCGGGCTGCTGCCTGCCCTGCCAGGTCCCGGCCGCTGTACCGGTGGTGAACAGCCCAGCCTGTTCCACTATTGACTCAAGGTTCCGCGGGTTCCGTAGGATTACAGCATCCAATGTCCTCGATCATCCCGAACGAAGCCTGATATTCGGAATTATAAGGGATAATCCGGGGATTGAGTTTTCCGGCCTGACCCGGGATTCAGGGATGAATATCAATACCCTGCGGTACCATATCGATACACTCGTGTATCATGGAAAGGTGACGGTATCGAGAGCCAGGGGGATATTCCGGTATTTCGAGAACCATGGCAGGTATTCGGAGTTTGAGAGGCAGGCCCTCCCGTATACCAGGAACCCTGTATCAAAGAGTCTCCTGGCAGTCATCGAAAAATTCCCGGGTGTTACCCAGAATACTCTTGCAGACTATATCGGTATTACGTGCCCTACTGTCCGTTGGCATATGCAGCGGTTTGAATCTGACAGGATTGTCCGGGCAGTGAGAAAGGGGAGGAACGTATGTTATTACCTTACCCCCGAAGCATCTGTATTCTTCATGCAGCTGGAAAACCTACCTGAAGAAACAGGTACGGGTGGCCGTGCAGGGAATTAGACCGTTTTTTCCCCAGGTACGTCTCTGCGCCTCCCCGGTCAGACGACGATATTGGTATCAGAAAACGGTTTGATCGTTATCAGGATATAGTCCCGCATGCGTGAGGGCCTGATATCCGCAACAGCCCCGATTGTTATGCCGTTTTCGATCTTGCATTCCCTGACGAGTCCTGCGTACACGTCATACGGTAACTTGATGCGGAGCCCGGCGATCTGGACGGTTATCGGGGTCGGGGATGTTACACCTTCTATATCCGGGACCTGTTCCGTAATGATATCCATGAGTCGTGCTGGGGAAACCGAGAGCGGGTCTTTTGCGATCTCTTCCCGCCGGATGTCAAGGACACGGGTGATCTCTGCCACAATCTCCTCCAGTTTTTCAATCTCATCCGACTCTTTCGTCCTGTGCATGAACCTGCCCACGTTCCCCACGTATCCGGAAACCGGCGGGTCGATGATCTTCTGGAGTGCCTCCTTTGACGGGCCCCCGCAGACCACAATCGGGACCTCAATGCCCCTTCTTAAAACGGGTAGTTTCTTCTCAATACAGGTCTCAAAATTGCCGAGCATGAAGAGTGCGAGGTCGTGCTCGTTGATCACATCACGTTCCTCGTCATTTAACTGGGCAATCCGCTTCCCGAATCCCCTTGCGAGCCCGACCATGTTGGTCTTTGCACCATTTCTCCTGATATATTCTGCCACGTCGCAGGAGGCATGGGGGAGGTGGTGGATCTCAAGGCTCATGGTGACGACGGCGATCTCGGTCCCTACCAGCGATGCAGGGAGGATATCGCCCATGAGGGGCTTTCCGATGGCACGGATGAGTTCTATGTCATCCCGTGGCACAAGTGCCTGGAGCACTACTTCCTGGGCGACAAAATGTTTCTGGATAATATAGCCGCCGACATCCTCGATAAGGTCGACAATCTCATCATGGCGGTATATTCCCCCTTTGTAGGTAACCGGGACCAGGATCATAGACTCTCACCCATTAATCTGAATTTTTCTGAAAGCAGCGGGGTAATGTCCTCATCAAGGGTATTTTCACTCGCGACATAGTAGAACTTCCCGTTTCCATAGTATTGTCGCCGTACCTTGAACCCTTCCGGGGCAATAGTCTGCAACGCGTAGATAAGGTCTTTGTAGAGGGCTTCACCCGGGTCACTCACGACCATGTCAGGCAGGTTCTCCGATTCATTTCGTTCGATGGGCATGATGATTGTCAGCCTGTCCGGCTGGTCGACCCTGGCCTGCCCAAATTTATCCCAGAGTATTTTGAGCAGCGGTGCGAGGTAGGCTTCGTTGGCTATCGAAATCGTCACCTTGTGATCCTCGATATTTAAGTCGGAAAAGTCCCTGACAGTAACAAGACCTGGCAATTTCCTCGTGGTCCCGGTGGCAACAAATATCGGCACTGACGGATCAATGAACACGTGGATTTTTGCGACGACTCTGACGAGATCATGGTCCAGGAGCACCGTGGAGACGATCCGCTGGTAGTACTCCCCCCCGAGCGGTTCCGGGCATTCCACCTCAAAATAATCGAGCGCCCCCATCTACTTCTCCCTTATGAACCCGGATGAAAGGAGTGCAGAACCCACGGCACCGATATACTGCGAATAGGGGGGCACGACGATTTCAACCTGCAACAGTTCTCCCATCGCAAATACAAGCCCCTTGATTAACGAGGTTCCGCCCACCATGATAACGGGCTCCCGGATGTCCACTTCCTGCAACTGCTGCTCAAATACCTGTTCAGCAACACTATGGCAGGCGGCAGCAGCAACATCTTCTTTTGAACTACCGGCTGCAAGGGCGTTCACGAGGCTCTGGGTACCAAACACGATACAATAGCTGTTCATCGCTACCTGTTTTGACATGCCTTTGAGCGCAAGGGGCCCTAGCTCGGTGATATCAACACCAAGACGCTTTGCAGTCATTTCAAGGAACCTGCCACTTGCCCCTGCACAGATACCTCCCATGGTAAAGGTCCCCGGGATCCCGTCCTGGACACTGATTGCCTTGTTGTCCATCCCGCCGATATCGATAACAGTCGAAGGCCCGTGCTGGCAGTCTGCAAGGAATACCGCCCCTTTGGAGTTCACCGTCAGTTCTTCCTGGATAAGGTCTGCCTTGATCTTTTCACCGACAAGGAACCGCCCGTACCCGGTTGTGCCGACTGCCTGGATCTCTTCCCGTTTAACTCCTGCCATATCGAGGGCCTGTTGTATCGTGGCATTGGCACTTTCGAGTACATCGGTAGTTGGTAACCACCCGGTGCCGATAATTTTGTTATCCCTCATCACCACGGCTTTCGTGGTACTGGAGCCGGAATCAAGCCCAAGTGTAAGCCCGACCTGGGTCTCCCTGGCAAGCAGTGCCCTCCGCCGTGCAATAGTGGTCAGGGCCTCCATACGGGTGAGTAAGGTCCCCGAGGTGGTGCGTTCGGTAAATGAATAGCTGACAACCGGGAGTTTCGAGTTCTCATGGATGTACCTTCGGAGCTCGTTCCGGACAATAGCCGCCTCGGCACAGCGGAAACAGGTCGCGATAAAGACCGCATCAGCCTCGACCCGCCCCTCAACAAGTGCCTTCGCACGGGCAATTGCCAGCTTAAGGTCAGGGCTGCGGACATCAAGGCCAAACGCGGTGAAATCCCTTCTGATATCTGCGAGACTGATATCAGGGTAAAAAATCTCTGCATCAACCGCTTTAGCGGCCTGGTCAATCTCTTTCTGGACACCGCTGTATTCAGGACCGCACGAGAGTTGTGCAATACGTACCGGGGTGGTCATTTCTCCCTCCCAAGTCCTACGAGGAAATCCCTGATCGCTGCAACGAACTCTGCCCCTTCTGCGTCAGTTTTAGGATAATTCAGTTCCAGCACAGGAATATCGCGTTTCTTGAGAAGGAATATGATCAGTTCGTTTGTCCGGGCACAACCCATGCACCCGAAGGCGAGGTCGGCATCATGGATGATGATACCGGCTTCAGCGTCCTCGATCATCGGTCCGTAGAGCGACATCCGGCCCCGGACACCTGATGGGACTTCAACTGCTGCATACTTGAGGCCTTTTTTCGGGTCTTCTGGGCTGATCTGGAGTGGGGGGGATTCAAGGCCTGCGGTCTGGATATGCTCCCGTATTGACTGGGCTGCACTCAGGGGTGTGTGACCAAACCGGGCTACAAGGTCAGAGAGGATCAGGCTGGTAGCGGGATAAATAAAAACTTTCGCCATTTTTTCAGGGCTCCTGTGCTTCGACTAATTTTTTCAGCTTGTCAACATCGAGTTTTGTTTCCGGGCTGGGAGTTGGCGGGTGAGGGATCGACGTTGCATCACGCCCGGTGAGTTCATGGAGCCCGTACGATACATGGCGGATAAGGGAAATTTCAAACTCGTGCCCGAAAAACCCGGGCCTCGCACCGCCAAGGTTCGCCCGGCAGCGCCGCGGGTCCCCGGGAGGGAACCCCCTGTCTTTTACAAAGATATGATCCGGATCAAGCTCCCGTAATGCGACGATTATCTTCTCCACTCCCTCAGCAGTTCCCGTGACCTGGAGCCCGAAACAGGTCTCCTTGATCATCGCACCTTCCGAGATCTCGTATGCCCTGACGGCTAGGTCCTGTGGTGTCATCTCCGGTGACTCTACGAAAACGTATTTCGTCACCGTCCCCTGGTAACGGGGGATATATGCGCTCATCCCTTCACCTCCCTGATAAACACGATATCTTTCTCCCTGATATTTTTCAGCACGCCGGGGTTCACGACCCTGCCGATGATATTGGTCCCCTCAAACGGCTCTGATGTCGGCCCGAACTCTTTATGTGCAGATACCCGTATCCCGACAAGTCCCACCCCTTTTCTCGACTCATTGGTAATGGCCAGGGCCCCTGCCGGCACCTCGTCCTGCGGGATATTTTCAGGGATAATCTTCACCCCTTTTGGTATAGCTGGCTTGAACAGGTATACATCGTCAAAAATAAAAAAAGCCGGGACCTGACCGACATCATGTGACCAGAGGCCTGTAAGGAAACGGAATATTTCGGAGGAGTCAGGGGCTTTTGCATCATCGAGGACAATGTCAATCACCCTGGAGAGTGGCTCTGTAATCAGCGATACCGTTCCGCTGGCAAGCACCTCCAGTGTTGTCCCCGGGACCTGCCCGACGACCACGCGGTCTCCTGCCTGGCTGTCGACCTGGGTTTTTACACCTCTTGCTGCCGCAACCCGCAGGGCTTCCCCGAGTGGAAGTCCGATAAGGTCAAAACGTGCCGGTGATGCCCTGATACAGAATATATCATCAGCCTTTGCAAGCCGGGCAATCTCTATCCCGTGGACCACCTGCGCTACGACGGTGTGGGCGGGGTTACTCGGGACATCGGCGGTGTATATATACACGCCACCCTTCGACTGGCCTTTTGTCCGGACGGTCACGGTACCCTCCCGTCTTGGCCCTTTCAACTCGGGGGGTACATCAATCTGGGTCCGGCGGCCATCAAAAATATGGGTGCTCGCGGCCCTGCCGACATGAAACGTCCCGTCTTCCAGTGCGAGGAGCAGGTGTTCCACACTTGCTGCGCAATCTGTAACAATATGGTCTTCTCCATACCCCTGCACGGCGAGATCGACGTGGGTGACAATCTGCATCCCTTCTTCAAGCAGCAGTTCCTGGTCAGTAGTTGTAAAAGAACGGGCGGTGTCGGCCCATGAGATAACGGGGATCACTTCCGTAACCCTGTCCCCAGTGCCCCAATGGTCCAGTACCCCGCGACCGGACACAACTCTTCCGATAACTCCCCCGTTTTCACCGGTGCCGTGGTCTGCAGAATGTCGCATCCTTGAGAAAATGAGGTATGACTGCTTCGGGTCATACCCCCCGCACCCCAGGATGAGGTCCCCCCGCTCGTACAGATGGGGTCTCCTGTCGGGAATATTTTCAGAAGGGAACGGACCAAACGCAGCACTATACCTGTCTTCCCAGTGCAGTTTCAGGCTCTCGATAAAACCAGGGCCTTCCAGGGGTATACGGCCCGATGCAGAAATCTCAACCCGTATTTCACCTTTCGTGGTCAGGATCTGGAGATTTTCAGTTGTTTCCTTTTCCTGCGTACCGGGCCGGATCACTGCCACACAACAGAGCGGGTCCCTGCCAGTGAATACCGAAGCGAGACTGCTTTCCTCTGGTACCTCGCGGCTCTCCCCGTCGATCCGGATCGTGACCATCCTTTGTCCTCCACGTGGCTCAGGGTGCTGCCGGCTTACTCATGACTTCACGTTCTTCCTCTGTGAGGATTGCAAGGACATCGGCGGTTTTTCCAATTGAAACAATCTTGCCGCCCCGCATCAGTGCCACCCGGTCACAGACTTCCCTGACAAACTCCATGTCATGGGAAACAACGATGAACGTCTCCTCCATTTCGTCCCGTGAATGCAGGATTGAGTGTTTTACATCGAGTTTTGTGATCGGGTCCATTGTCCCCGTGGGTTCGTCCAGAACGACAAGCCGTGGCTCACGGATCAGTACCTGGGCGAGTGCTACCCGGTGACGTTCTCCCTCGGAGAGCTGAGATGGGTACCGGTCGAGGATCTCTCTGCCCTTCTCTTCGGAAAAACCTGACATCCGGAGTGTAATAACCGCTTTCCTTATTGCGAGCTCTTTAGGGAACTCAAGGCCGATTGCATCGGTTAAGTTATCAAGCACCGTGCGGTGTGGGAACAGGTCATATTCCTGGTGGAGCAGCCCGATATAACCCTTGGCCCGTCCCCGGTACTCAATACCGGGTTTTGTCATATCGATCCATTCGTCCCCGATCTTAATGTTCATCTCACCTGATGTTGGTTCGATGATCCCGGAAATGATCCGGGAAAGCGTGGTCTTTCCTGCGCCACTTTTACCGATGATACCGAATATCTCCTTGGTGAAGACCTCGAACGTCACCCCGTTCACTGCCTTGACTACCCCGCGGTCAACTGAGATGTACCGTTTGATGACATCCCTGGCAGAGAGGAGCTGTTCCCCAATTTCGGCTGCCTCAAACTCTTCCTGGTCATGGTAGTCCTTCATGAACTGCTGTATGACCTCGGCAGGAGTGCCTAGTGCAAGTATTTTTCCATCCACAAGGAGCATGGCCCTGTCAGCAACATCCTCGATTACCTGCGAGAAGTGGGAGGTTACGACCATTCCCATGTTCTCCATTCTTGCAGCCTCGAGGAGCATGGTATGTACTACTTTCGCGGTGCCGGGGTCAAGGGTACCGGTCGGTTCATCCGCAAAAAGGGCGAACGGCTCTTTCGCCAGCTGGCGGGCAAGAACAACCCGTTGTTTTTCTCCGCCGGAAAGGTCACGGGCGATATGCATCATCCGGTGGGAGAGGCGGACCTGGTCGAGGAGGTCTGCCGCACGGTTGATGGACTTATCAACCGGATAATTGATATCATCGAGTGCATGAAGGACGTTTTCGATAACCCTGTCGTCCCCGTAGAGAGCAAATGTCCTCTGGAACATGATCGCCGTACGGTTCATAATACGGCGTTTCATTGCAGTATTGGCCTCGTTCCAGAAATCAACGTCGATCGATTTGAGTGATCCACCACATTTTGGACATGCCTGGCCATTTTTACTCGGGACATCCAGGTAATCGCAGCCATCACATGCCGCAACATGGTAGATGATCGTTCCACTCGTGGGTGGTGTCTCCACCCCTCTCATGAGCTGCATCAGGACTGTTTTTCCTGCGCCGCTCCTGCCGATAATTCCAAGGATTTCTCCCTCTGAAAGTTCAAAAGAAATGGTATTGAGGACTCGTTTTCCGTCAAAATCCATGCACAGATTGTTAACGGTTATCAGTGGGGCCATTCTTCACCTCTTGTAGATCATGTAACGTACGGGCATATTACTTTTTATATACAGATATGTCCGGATCATGAACACTGGAGTCTTCTCACGATCTCGACTACTTCGCTTACGTTTTTGACCACATGCCCCGCCGTCTTGTATAACTCGTCGGGTTTTCCCCCCGACTGTTCCTCAGTGAGGATTGCAATATCGGCTTTTTTCATTGCACAAAGGTCGTTGATGCTGTCACCGACCATTACCACCTGGTCAAATTCACACTGGAGGTCTGATACGATCTGCGCTTTCATGGAAGGTGTCGCCACCCCGTACACCCTGTCACGCGGAATACCCAGGTAATCCGCCATCCGTTCAAGTTTTGCGACCCTGTCACCAGACGCGATATAGGTAGGCACACCCATCCTGTGCAGGGTTGAGATGGCCTCCTTTGCACCCTCAAATGGCCTTCCACCGGTTGTAATCGTAAATTCAATGCCGTGTAAGGCCATGTTCAGGATGACCCCGCTGTTCATCGTCACAACAGCCTCACGGCTGCAGTTTCTCCATACGTCACGGATACACTGCTGGAGGTCACCGACCGTTGCATAGGTGTCGTTATACAGGGTGTCCCCCACCTCCTCGGCGGCAAGGACCTTCCGTGTGCAGCTGATACCAAACCCGATATTGCTCTCGACAAGGAACCCAGACAGAAGTTTTTCCGGTGATGTGTCCATTACCTCCCTCGAATGGAGGTGCATCACGACAAGCACCCGTTCAGGTGAACTGAACGTGAGCATTGTTGTCTCGATACCAGGCAACAGGTGGTTGTTCAGCACATCCTTTGCCACCCGGTAGGTATGCAGCAGGGTACCGGCACTATCAAAGACTACCGCGACTGACGTTGCAAATCACTCCCCATAAACTCTTTCTAGTTATTTATCCTTGAATAAATGAAGATGGATGGTCCTTACTGATACTGCAGACAAGATAAAGAGCATGGAGATCAGGGGGGCCGGGCGGATCGCCCGGGCTGCCGCAATCGCTCTGGCAGAGCATGCCGAATCACTTGATCTCACTGATATTACTATATTTTCCGGTGAGATGAAGCGGGCAGCGGACCTTATGGCAGGGACAAGGCCAACCGCTGTTTCGCTCCCGAATGCAGTAAATATTGTCATGGCATCAATAGCCCAAGCGACTACCGTACCCGGGGCAAAAATGGCAATTGGTTCGAAAGCCCGTGAATTTGTCCAGTCCTCGAACCAGGCGGTCGAACGCATCGGGAAAATAGGGGCCCGCCATATCAGGGACGGGGATGTTATCCTTACCCATTGTAATTCTGAGGCTGCGCTCGCCTGTCTTATCGAGGCGAAAAGGAGCGGCAGGGATTTTTCCGTTTTTGCAACAGAAGTCAGGCCAAGAAACCAGGGCCTTCTCACCATTCGTGTGCTCAACGAAGCGGGGATCAAAACAAGATTTATCGTTGATTCCGCGGTCAGATCGTTTATCAACGACATCGACCTGGTGATAACCGGTGCAGATGCGGTAACCGTGAATGGTGCGGTGGTCAACAAGATCGGGACCTCCCAGGTTGCGCTTGCCGCCCATGAAGCACGGACAAACTTTGTTGTTGCCGCTGAGACCTACAAATTCGCGCCACGGACGATCCTCGGAGAACTGATCGAGATCGAAGAGCGTCCGGCAGGTGAAGTGCTCCCTGATGATATTGCGAAAAGTCTCCCGTATGTAACCGTGAGGAACCCCGTGTTTGACGTGACCCCCGCGGAGTACGTTGACCTGATTATCACTGAAACCGGAGCCATTCCCCCCCAGATGGCCTACATTATTATCCGGGATTACCTCGGCTGGGACATATCGGAATTCGGGAAGGAATTCGATATCGACCACCATGATTAGGAGATAAACAATCATGTCAGATGTCATTGCATCATACTATTTCAGGCCCCGGGGGGACACCACCCCCGAAGAGGCAGCTCAGGCCCTTGCCGATGAAGAGACCACCGGCACATGGACCGGGATAACAACGCGGATGGAATATGTGAAACATCTTGACGGTTCTGTGCTTGATGTAACACCTTCAGGTAAGGGGTATATCACCCGGATCAGTTACCCTGCAGATGTCTTTGAGCCGGGGAACGTCCCCCAGTACCTTTCAGTCGTTGCAGGAAACCTTTTCGGCCTGTCGAGGCTGGAAGTAGTAAGGTTCCTTGATTTCGCACTTCCTGACAGCCTCGTTCCGTTCAGGGGGCCAAAATACGGGATCCCTGGTGTACGCCGGATGATGGGTACAACGAAGAGGCCGCATGTCGGGACTATCATAAAACCGAAAGTGGGGCTCACTCCGGATGATACCGCCGCGGTTGCCTACCAGGCAGCAATTGGTGGGGTTGACCTCATTAAGGACGATGAGACCCTTACCGACCAGAAATTCTGCCCGATAGAAGAACGGCTGCCGAAAGTGATGGCGAAACTTGAGGAGGCCAGGGATGAGACCGGTCACCAGGTCCTTTATGCGGTCAATATCACTACCCGGGGAGACCAGATCGTAGAACGTGCAGAACACGCCATTGAACTCGGGGCGAATATGATCATGATCGACGTGATTACCGCCGGGTTTGGTGCACTCCAGGCGCTTGGGGAGGAACCCGGGATCAGGGTACCGATCCATGTCCACCGGACGATGCACGCGGCAATGACAAGAAACCCCGAACATGGTATCGCAATGAGGCCCCTTGCACGCCTGGTCCGGATGCTTGGCGGGGACCAGCTCCATACCGGGACGGTGAGCGGGAAGATGGCCCACGCCGCTGAAGAAGTCACCGGTGATAACCGGGTACTGACCGAACAGGCATTCGGGATGCAACCCACATTCCCGGTTTCAAGCGGGGGCCTTCATCCTGGAAAGGTCGAAAAGGAGCTCGCTACGCTTGGTACTGACATGATCCTCCAGGCCGGAGGGGGCATCCACGGGCATCCCGCAGGGACTGCCGCAGGGGCCCGGGCCATGAGGCAGGCAGTTGATGCGTTCATGGCAGGTATTCCTGCCCGGGAATATGCAAAGGATCACTTTGAACTGGAACAAGCCCTCAAATTATGGGGTACCGGCTGAGTAGCAGAGAGGTGCGTTTGTGGAGATCGAATTTACAAAATTACATGGCAACGGCAATGATTTCATCCTGATCGATGAGCATGAACGGGTAATTATTCCCGACCCGATGAAAGGAGAATTTGCCGTATCATTCTGTGACCGCCATTTTGGCATCGGGGCAGATGGTGTGCTGTACCTCTCAAAGGCTGCTGCCACGGGTGACCTGCGGATGCGCCTGTTCCAGCCTGACCAGAGCGAGGCGGAGATGTGTGGGAACGGGGTTCGGTGTTTTGCAAAATATGCATATGACCATTCCCTGATTGGTACGAAAGGTGTTATCGAAACAATGGTAGGTCTGATACCCGTTGAACTGCATTGTTCCGATGAAGATTTCATGATAAAAGTCCTCATGCCGGAACCGAAATTTGACAGGAAGGAGATACCGGCAACCGGTTCCGGGGACTTTGATGAGAAGATTGGAGAGTATGAAGTATTTGCAGTGAATACAGGGGTCCCTCACGCGGTCATTTTTGTTCCGTCGGTTGAGGCAGTTGATATTACTGCGGTATCCCCGGGTATACGGCACTACAAGACCTTCCCCACCGGTACAAATGTCAATTTCGTTGAAAAGACCGGGAGCGATGGGATACGGATCCGGACTTACGAGAGGGGCGTTGAAAATGAGACCCTGTCGTGCGGTACGGGGGCAACCGCGTGCGCCGCTATGGCGCATAAGCTTGGGTATACCGGAGCAACAGTCCACGTGGAAACAGAGGGGGGACCACTGAATATCTACCTCGGAAAGGAGACGTTCATGGAAGGCCCCGCGAGCACCGTGTTTACCGGAACCATCATATTCTGATTTTTTTGCTAACATTGACAGCCTGCGTTGTATTGGAAAAAAAGGAGTTATATAGACAGGATGGGGTTTCACCCCGTCCCTGTCCCACCCCCATAAAGATATTCTGTGGGCAGGACTCAGTCGAAGTTCAGAGATGTAAGGAACTGTCTCTTTCACAACCGGGGCCGCCAAAGCAGCGGAGCGGAGCCCCGGGAGCGTGAGTAAATTTCAGGATACCCTCAAATCTCTAATATTGATTTTATAGTCTCTCAAAACAGCCATTTCTTTGTTATAATACGGTAATTACAAAGGTCAAGAATAAATGGGTCGTTCGTTCGTAGGGATACATACCGGTGTTATGCCTCAACAAATCATGATTTTCTTCAATGGAACCTGGCGGAACAAAGGAACCGGCAGGAGGTGTTCAACCCTCTGGATGCGGGTTAATGGTAACAATGTTAACAAAGTTTGGACAAGAACAATCCGGTCCTTTATTTGATATTCAGATTATTGCTCCAGATCCGGTTTAACATCCCCGATGTTTCGTATCCCGGTCCCGGTTATTTCGAAAACAAAGAAACCCCCTGCAGGTAGTGAGCGGTGTTTCATAAGGGTGGCACGACGCACCGTGCCCTGCTCCCGGTTGAACCTGATGATTGCCTTCGATATGTGCTCGAGTGCCGTACCACCAAGCCCGGAATAGGTATTTTTTACCACATCCATGTAGACCTGGTTGGTCACAACCACCGGTATACGGTACCGTTTGGCAAATCCAAGGAGAAGTACGATCTGCCTGGTAAGTTTCTGCATGGCGTCCCTCCCCTTCTCAAGGTTCGTCCGGTAGAGTGCCGTTGCAGAATCCACGACGATCAGGCCGACATTCCTGGTCCGGAGCACGGTATCCATCCCGGCAATCATGACACCCTGCTGGTCAAAATCGGTTGGCTCGTAAATATAGAGGTGTTCTGCAAGATTTGCCGCATTTGCACCCCCGATCTGCCGGAACCGCTCAATGGAGAAACCTTCGGTATCGATGAAAACGACCGATTTCCCTGATAGAAGGCAGTTTACGGCGGCGAGTATGCAGGCTGAACTTTTTCCGCTCGCCGGTTCCCCGAAAAACTGGGTGATGGTACCAGGTTCAAACCCCCCGTTCAGCAACAGGTCCAGGTCAGGGCTTCCGCTCGGTATTCTTCCCGGGTCCGTTGATATCACCTGCCACACGTCCAGGGAGTGTCTCCCATGCCCGTTGCTCGATTTGCCTGATGAGTTCCCTTGCGGGAATTCCCAGTTTTTCTGCCTGGGTGCGGGCCTCATCAAATTCGGTCTTAAGGGTGTAACACCTGTCCCCGATCCACCCGTATTTTACCGGGACTTCTACGGTCGTTCCCCCTACGTCCAGCCTGACCACCCCCATCGTTCGCCCCGCAATAAAACGGTGGACCGAAGGGCTGCAGCGGACACCGAGCGTGCCAAGTTCTGAGGCCATCACTCCAGCAAGCCGGACCGAGTCCTGTTCCCGGCAGATCACCCTGACAAGGTAACCGCCCCGGCCCTTTTTCATGATGCAGGGGATTGCGCTGGCATCCCTTGCCCCGGCGTGCATAAGCACGGAGATTGCGTTGCCGATGATCTCCCCGCTGACATCATCAACATTCGTCTCGAGCACATCAACCTGGTCCGAGCTGAGTTCCCCGGCTTTCTCCAGCAGCAACACCCGGAGGACATTCGGAATACTGGGGGGGTCCCGGGTTCCTGCCCCGTATCCGATACCGGTAACATTCACCGGGCCAATCCCCTCCGGATTTATGGTTGTAAATTCTGCGAGGAGTGCTGCGCCGGTTGGCGTGCACAGCTCACCGTCCGACTGGGTCCCATGCTTACACGCGAGTCCTGATCCCTTCAGTATCGCAATTGTCGCGGGTGCCGGGACTGGCATCGTCCCGTGGGCTCCGGTAATAATACCTCCACCAGCTGCGACAGGTGTTACCGCAACGCCATCCGGTTTAAGGAGATAAAGGGCGGTACAGGCACCAATCACATCCGCAATCGCATCATCAGCACCTACCTCGTGAAAGTGGGCCCGAGTCCCATGTACTGACTGCTCGGCTTCCGCTATCCTCCGGAACACCCTTACCGCCATCTCGATTGCAGGTTCCGGTGCCCGGGCGCTCCTTACCCGTGCGAGGACCTCCTCAAGTGTCCGGGAACACTTTGTGGCATGGGTCTCTACCCTGACAGCCTGTATTCCCGCCCGGTCCACGATGGAAAAAGACGGGTCTGCCACAACCGAACGCATCGCAACCGCCACGGTTTCCCTGTCGGCACCGAGAGAAAGCAGGGCACCGGTGACCATGTCCCCGGCGGCACCATGGAACGGTTCAAAGAGAAGATATCGCATGATTCTAACAGTACATATAAATTCCTGCATATATGATCTTTCTGGGATGCCTGAAATTCACCTAAAAGTCGATAGTGCCTACCCTGGTGACCAGGGAGGCGGAAAGGCCCGGCTTGACCCGGAGACGATGCTGTTTTTAAAAATCTCTCCCGGCGACCTTGTGGCCATCGAAGGAAAGCGAAGGACTGTGGTGAAGGTGTGGCGTGCATTGCTCGAAGACTGGAACCAGCATAAAGTCCGGATCGATAATTTTTCGCGGACGAATGCCGGGGTCAGTATCGGGGACACGATTAAGATCACCAGCCTGAAAGAAGAGATCGAGGCGAAACGTGTCTTACTTGCCCCCCCCGAAGACCTGCCGAAGAATATCCAGGTCTCGAATAACCCCCACGTCATCAACAGCCTGATTGATTTCCCTGTGGTAAAGAACGATCAAATCCCGATCATGGTGGGACTGCCCTTTATCCAGCCCCAGATCGTTGCCTATAAAGTGGTCGATATTGAGCCCGAACAAGCCGTGATTATCACAAAAAATACCATTATCGAGTTCTCGGAGAAGCCGGCTGCAGGGTTCGAGGGTCTGAAACGGATCTCCTACGAGGATATCGGTGGTCTCAAGGATGAACTCCAGCGCCTGCGGGAGACCATTGAGCTCCCGATGCGTCACCCCGAACTATTCCAGAAACTCGGGATAGAACCCCCGAAGGGTGTACTCTTATACGGGCCCCCGGGGACAGGTAAGACGCTGATTGCAAAGGCAGTTGCGAGTGAAAGCGGTGCCCACTTCATCTCCATCGCCGGACCGGAAGTGATCTCCAAGTATTACGGGGAGAGCGAACAGCGGCTCCGCGAGGTATTTGAAGAGGCCCGGGAAAATGCACCCTCGATCATCTTCATCGACGAGCTGGACTCGATTACCCCGAGAAGGGAAGAAGTGACCGGGGAGGTCGAACGGAGGGTTGTCGCACAGTTGTTAACGATGATGGACGGTCTCGAGGAACGGGGCCAGGTGGTCGTCATTGGGGCCACGAACCGGATTGATGCGGTTGATCCTGCGTTAAGAAGGCCGGGAAGGTTTGACCGGGAGATCGAGATTGGTGTCCCGAGTGAACTTGACCGCATAGAGATTATGAAGATCCATACCCGTGGAATGCCGCTTGCCGAGGACGTGAAACTCGAGGACCTGTCACAGCAGACCCACGGGTTTGTGGGTGCTGACCTTGCAGCACTCGCCCGGGAGGCAGCCATCCGGGCGCTACGCCGGTACCTCCCCAGAATCGACCTGGATGAAAAGGAGATCCCATCGGAGATCCTCGATACGCTCCGGGTGAAGGCGACAGATTTCAGGGGTGCACTCCGTGACGTGAGCCCGAGTGCGATGCGTGAGGTCATCATAGAAGTGACCCATATCAGGTGGCAGGATGTCGGAGGACTGGAATCGGCAAAAGAGGAGATCCGCGAAACGGTGGAATATCCTCTCACCGAGCGGCAGCGGTTTGATGACCTCGGGATCCAGCCACCAAAAGGGGTCCTGCTGTACGGGCCTCCCGGCACGGGAAAGACCCTTATTGCCAAGGCAGTTGCCAACGAGAGCGGTGCGAATTTCATTGCAATCCGTGGACCGCAACTGCTCTCAAAATACTGGGGGGAGAGCGAACGGGCAGTCCGTGATATATTCAAGAAAGCACGGCAGGTAGCGCCGGCCATTATATTTTTCGATGAGATGGACGCCATAGTCCCGCACCGCGGGGCTAACCAGAACTCCCATCTCCTGGACAGTGTCCTGAACCAGATACTGACGGAAATCGACGGGCTGCAGGAATTAAAAGATGTCATTATCATGGGTGCGACAAACCGCCCTGACATGATAGACCCTGCGCTGCTCAGGGCCGGACGCTTTGACCGCCTGGTGTATATCGGTGAGCCCGGTCTTGAAGACAGGCAGAAAATAGTAAGGATCTACCTCCTTCAGATGCCCATCGATGAGTCTGCCCTCTATGAAGTGATTAACCTCACGGATGGTTTTGATGAAGCTGCACTTGAATCCCTTATTGAAAAAATGGGGACGAATACAACGGTTACACTCGGTGAAGCCAGGGTATTCATTGGTTCAGTTGAGAAAAAAGACGGGGTTTCGCTCGACAGGGGTACAAGAAGAAAAGTCCTGTGGGAAATGATGAAACAGAACGGTCTCTCATTTGATGACCCGAAACTGCTGGAATTTATCAGGCACCTTGCACTAATGACTGAGGGGTATGTGGGATCAGACCTCGAACTGTTATGCCGTGAAGCAGGGATGCTCGCACTCCGGGAGAGGAGCACCGTCGTCACCCTGAAGCACTTTGAATCGGCCAAGCAGAAGATCCACCCGACGATGAACCAGAATATCAGGGAATGGTATAAAAAGATCCAGGACTCCTTCAAAGGTGGCCTGCCAAAGGAAGTGCAGCCACCGGAATACCAGTAATTTTTTTATGTCTTTCGGACATGGATTTTTTTCGGTGCATGTAGTCATTTCCAAAGAATTATTGGGCATAATTAATTATTTGTCCTCGTTTTGGCTGGTATGAAAAAACTCCGGTCAAACATCTGAAAGACCACCTTTTTCAAAATCATCCGGGAACCCAAAGGCTCATGACACACTTTTTATTAACCCTGCGGATACTAAAAAAACACCTATGAGACCTGCGGTCACAGGCCTTACGCATGAAAATCATCAAGCAGAATAAACTCTTTTAGGATTATGGGCAGAGCAGGCTGTCTTCTTTTTAGGACTTGGATCCTGGTAAAAAAACTAACCGAAAA
>CAIKOD010000182.1 GCA_903828975.1 uncultured Methanomicrobiales archaeon
ACTTGAAGATATGGATATTGTTCCGGGAACTATCATCTGGGACCGGGGGAATACTTCACAAGAAACAATTGAAGCTGTTGAATCACGAAGGTGGAACCTACTCTGTGGTATCCCCAAAGTATCTGAGGAAGCGAAAGAAATCGTGGCTGCGACTGATGTGCCCCTTGAACCACGTTACCTGGTTCCGACTTCGGATGTCGGTGAGATTTATGCTGTCAAAATAGATCGCCAAATCTTTGGTAGATCAGGCGCAGTGGTTGTTTATACGAACATTGGTAAGAAAAGCAGGGATGTGAAAAGACGAAATGCTGCTCTTTTCCACATCGGGAATGAGCTTGAGGCGCTTACTGAGAAGGTATACCCTGCTCAGGTAATCGCCGAGGCTGAAATAAAGGAGATGGTGAATGGTTGGACACGATTCTTCAAGTTCTCCTACCATGTCGACGAAAAAGGGTACCGTTTTCATTGGATATATGATGAGGCGGCAATCGAAAACGCTAGTCGTTTAGATGGGAAGTGGATTCTATATACCTCAAATCATGAGTTAAGTGCCCGGGATATCGTTATTTCCTATTTTGAGAAGGATTTTATTGAAAAATTGTTCAGGTGCCTGAAGACTGAGGAAGAGATTGCTCCTGTGCGTCATCGACTTGAGTACCGGGTCCGAGCTTACTTCTTTGTATGCATGCTCGCATTGCGCCTGAGACTTGCCCTTAAAGCCAGGTTGCATAATATGCGGGTGAAGGATAAGCCGAGTGTAGATATTATTCTCAAAATGCTGGGCAGAGTAGAACGCGCTGAATCTATGGTCGGAGATGAAAAGATCTCCATTTATCTCAATGTTTCTGTTAATTTGCGGAAATATCTTCGTTCTATGAAGATGTTGGATCTGTTTCCTGATGCCCCGAAGTCAGTTGTAGGTTAGAAATTTACGCTGAAAAGGTTACGGATTATGTTCGGGTGGTCCCCGTCTTCCAACATGCCCGCGACCTATATCCATATTTCCGGTGCAGACGTGAAAAAGAAACTTATGCAGAAGGCCGGACTTATCGAGGAGGCTTCCACCAGTGAGATGCCACTGCAGCCGGTGAAGTGTCCACGCTGCAAGATAATGAACCCGCCTGGCACAATGATTTGTGCCGGGTGTTCTCTCATTCTTGATGCAAAGTTTGCCATGAGTATTGCCACGCAGGAACGGGCCACACAGGAGACGGAACGGTATAAGGAGCTGTTAGAGAGGCTTACGGCGGTCGAGGGAAAGGTATCACAAACGTGATATTTTTTAGATCTGCATCACTTTCACCCTGCACGTCACTCGGGTTTATTACCGTCATGGGATAACAATATTGAATGGGGTTGTTCTCATAAAAACAAATTCAGATACCGAAGACCAATTTGAAGAGAAATTGATAAAATACCTGCGGTCTGAAGAAGGAAGGGAATACTTAAAAAAACTGGCAAAAGAATAAAACGATTATTTCTCTTTAAATATTTCATGAATTATCTTTTTTACTTCAGGTTTCTTCAACGAAGCGCGTAATTTTATTATAAACGGATCTTCGCTCTCCCCCTGAAGAGATCCCATCTCGTTATCTATCAGGTACCGGATAAACTCACTCGTGTCGGGGTACCCGTTTTCTTTAGCAAATTTAACAACCAGCTGCTTTTTATCAGCTGATCCTAGCCGGACATGTATGGTGTCATCCGCATTGTTGCTCATGTCATACACCGTAACACAGATTGATAGTTATCTATACATAAAGTTTGCGCGTTACGAAAAATGCAGGCAATACATTTGTGTGACAATGCAATACGTGCATGACAATTTTTAAATTTGTAACACACGTATTAGTTTGTATGACCGAGAATCGGGAATTATTAACCGGGCGGAAGTCACTGCGGATATCCGCGCTGGATGACGCCCGCGTGGCGGTATTGAAAGCCAAACTGAACACCAACGAAGACGGTGCTGTATTCCGTCACTTACTCCGCCAGGCGGTGCCGACATGACAACCGAAGTAATCCAGTATACTGAGCTGGCAATTGAACACTTCCGTGACCCGATAGCAAAGATCTGCGCCCGGCAACTGATCGCAGAAGGCTTAGCGATTATGATACCAAAAGGAGGCGGGACCTATGAATGAAGCAATAGGTAACGGCAGCAGCGATTCACAAACTACCAAGAACGAGAATACCACTGCCGTATCCCATGTATGCAATTGCAATGACAAGTGTCTTTCGCCGGTTATCGACAGCGACCAGGAACAGAAAGATGCGCTCATGGCAGCACGGTCAGTCCACCTGGTCCTGGAACAACAGATCAGATCCAGGAATTTAGACCGGATGCACGCCGAACTGGCCCCGGTGCAGTCAGAGATCGACCGGCTGGATAACGCCCTGCTGGTGTTCTGCCGGCCTTCATGTTTCGGCTGCTACAACTGTGCCGACAATTACCTGGAAGCCTGCAACCACGGCAATGCATGCAGGAAAAAGATGGAGGGAGGATTTCGGCTCCCCCCATTACAATTACTCCGTTATCAAAGGGGCTGACCGTCATTTCAGCCCGGACAACCTATACAAAAGGTCGGGAAGTAGAATACCTCGCCCGGGACCTCCTCGTTGCCGAAGGGTACCAGGTGGTCCGGAATGCCGGATCACTCTCACCGATCGACCTGGTCGCATGGCAGGACTCCGGCCACCCGGTCCTCATCCAGGTGAAGCGGAACAAAACGCACCTTGACGGGACGGTCCTTATCGCCCAGGCATACCGGCGTGATATTGAAGCACTGCGCCGCATGGCCAGACCAGTCGGTTCAAACGTGGAGCTGTGGGTCTGGACCCTTAACAAGGGATGGCGCTTCTATTCGATTTTACCCGGCGGGATCTGCGAGGTCGGCGATCATGGGATGTGAGGTACCGGATGCACCGGTAACACGGAAGATCTGCCCATTCATCTCCTACTCGAATGGTACGGTATTCTGCAAGGGGGAGATTTGTCACACGGCTAATCCCCGCCGGTTTAAGAACGAAGGGTTCTGTTTTCTTCTGATCACCGGCGGAAAGGGCGATCTCCCTGAAACGGGGGACTTGTGACCGATGACATCACCACTTCAGCTACGGTCCTTTTTGCCACTGACCACATAATCGAAGTGCGGGCCATCACCGACGATGGCATGGCCTCCGGTTATTTTGACTCGCACCAGGAGCTGGCGGCAAAAGTTTCCGTGCTGGATGGTATGCAGAATGTCCAGGGGATCTATGTTACCCTGAACGAGGTGAACCCCTCGCTTCTTTCCCGGCGGGCGAACCGGATCAAGATGCGCCTTGGGAAGAAGGACGCGACCACAGCCGATGCTGATATCATCCGGCGCCGGTGGTTCCCGGTAGATATTGATCCTATCCGGCCCTCTGGTGTATCATCCACCGATGAAGAGCACCAGGCCGCCCTTGACATGGCCGTGAAGGTCGCAACATTTCTCAGCGAAGACCACGGCTGGCCGATGCCGGTCATGGCAGATTCCGGAAATGGTGCACACCTGCTCTACCGGATTGACCTGCCGAATGACGATGCATCCCGGGACCTGGTGAAGCACTGTCTTGAAACTCTATCCACGATATTCTCGGATGGTGTAGCGACCATTGACACGGCGAACCACAATGCTGCACGGATCTGGAAACTTTACGGGACCGTATCACGGAAGGGCGACAGTACCAAGAGCAGGCCTCACCGCAGGGCCCGGATAATCGATGTCCCTGAAAATGCCGATGTAATAACTCTGGTGCAGCTTGAACGGCTGGCCGGCGCTCTTCCGAGCTCCTCCGCTGCACCGGCAGCGGCCCGGCCCCGAGCCGGGGGCCAGCCTGAACATACCCTTGACCTGCCGAAATGGCTCAGTGATCATGGGCTTGGTGTTTCCAGTCAGAAACCGTACGAAGGAGGGACCCTATACAACCTGGATGAGTGTCAGTTCTCCAGTGCTCACAAGGATGGTGCCTTTGCAATCCAGTTCGCGAGCGGTGGGATCTTTGCCGGGTGTCACCATGCCTCGTGTGGGGGTAGCGGGAAACAACACTGGGATGAGCTCCGCGACCGTTACGAACCGAAAGGAAAACGAAATAACTGTAGTAAACCACGGCCGCCACCCGGCGGTCCTCCTCCGGCCCCATCGTTTAGTACGATGGAGGGAGTCGGGGAAGCAACGGCTGTCCTCCAACACGGTGACCCGAAGGGTGGGATGCTCAAGGCCTTTGCCCTCGATCATGAAGGCGATGAGACTGCTGCTGAATGCCTTATCCTGTCGCTTGCGAGCCGCTCAATCATCAATACCAACGGCCTGCACGTATCAGTTACCGGCGAAAGCGGCAAAGGAAAGAGCCATACGTTCACGACCATGTTAAAACAGGTCCCGGAACGGTTCAGGATCTCCGGGGCCATGTCCAACAAGGCCTTGTTCTACATGGAAGGCCTGCAACCCGGTATGGCCATCGTCCTCGATGACACCAGCCTGTCTGAAGATATGTCGGAGATCCTCAAGGGGGTTACCACCTCATTCCGGAAACCATTTCTCTACCGGACGGTGAACAAGGACCGGAAGGGGCAGGTGTGCACTATACCGGAACGGTGCATCTGGTGGGTGGCGAAGGTCGAAGGTTCCGGTGATGACCAGGTGTTCAACCGGATGCTCACCTGCTGGATCGATGACACGGAAGAACAGGACTGCCGGGTTCTCGCAAGGGTACTGGACCAGAGCCGTACCTTACCGAAGGGTGCAGAGGAACGACCGCAGGTGCTTGTGTGCCGTGCCATGTGGGAACTGATCGGGGCCGAGAGGTTTTACGTTGTTATCCCGTTTGCCAACAAGATCAAATTCCAGGCGAACAATAACCGGAGAAACCCGGAGATGTTACTCGACCTAATCAAGTCAAATGCAGTGATCAGGTTCCGGCAGCGGGAACGGATCGATGCCGATGGGGTGCCGTGTATCCTTGCCACCCGGGATGATTTCGACGATGCTGTGAAATTGTATGGTCTATTGAACGGGACGACCGGTGGCCAGGCGACAAAGCTGACAAAGAAGGAATCCGACATGGTTGTTACCATTCAAAAAGGAGGGTGGTCGGAGTTCACCATATCGATGTTGCAGAAAGCAACCGGCCTGTCATATCATGCCATCTACAAGATCATGCACGGGTACGCAAGCCGCGGTGCAACCTATTCGGGACTGCTGGAAAAGTGCCCGTCGATTTCATTCTCTGACAGGACCGTCGTCAGTGAAGAAGAAATTTCCGGGATTTCTATGCGGAGACGGACAAACGCATACACGTTTGACCAGGCATTGTATCACTCCTGGTGCTCAGGCGGGGGTGTGTGGATCGAAGGAGGCGATGATGACAATGACACAACGCCTTCTTCAACACCCCGACTTGCCTGCAATCCTGTTTCTGCAGGAACAAATTCCGTCAACTTCGCAAACGATTCAGATACCTCTGATTCTCAAATGGAAAGCGGGAACCCATGTTTATGCGTTCAAGCCAATTTTGACTTGCCTGCAACTGCAGGCAACATCATAACTGATAATCTGGACGTGGATTCTCAAACTAAAGATAATTACACACACTTATGTGTAAGTAACAGAGTAGTTGCCTGCAAATCAGAAAGTGTAGAGTGTCATGTTGTGTCACATAAGAATACGCCTCTCTCTCTCTATGATCCTGAATTTGCAGGCACATCAGATCGAAAGTCTGACGAAATATCCCAGATCCCAGAACCGGCCCCGCCAGATCCCCGAAACATGTGCCTGCAACTGCAGCAAACTGCAGGAAAGATGCAGGAAACTGCAGGCAAGTTGCCACTTCTGCAGGCAAGTCCAATCGTGATCTCGTGCCGGGATTTCAAACCACTCGACTGCTCCGAACAGCATACCAAATGTGCAGCCTGTGGCCGGAGGGGCGCTGAGTATATTGAGAAAGTGACACCGGCACGCAACGCCCGCAAGGACAAGATGGCAATACGGATCTGTAAGAAATGTTTCGAGATGGCCAGGAGGAAGGAGCAGACTAAGGCCCCACCCCTGCCCGGGACGATTGTCCTCGGCCGGATGGTGAGGATATCGAAAGATATCGGCCGCTGCTCGGTGTGCAACCTCGGGAAAGCGGTGTTCATCGACAAGGAAGCAATGGTACATCTTTGCCAGCAATGTTACGACCGGGAGGCCAGGTCATCGGGATTGGTGAAAGACGGTGCCGGCCAATGACCGACCGGTATCACCGGGAGATTGATTGTGTGGTGTGTCGGGGGACCGGCCGGTCCTTCCGGAAACGGAAACTTCCCGAGCCGTGCCAGGTATGCAACGGGACCGGTCGCATGGGGGAGGTCCCATGACTCAACCGAGAGTCCGTGTCGCCCTGGTGTGTGATAATTGCGGTAAAAGATTTACGCTCATGCCGGCAGAAGCCCGGGCCCGGATGAAAAATAAGCATGTCTTCCATAGTTTTGCTTGTCGTACTGAATGGCTCCGGAACCAGAAGAGGGTGAAGGGGTGATGAAGGGAAGATCTACCATCACTCTTGCCGAGGCGATGGTTGTGGCGAGAGAGAAGTCCAAATTGGAAAAACAGCGTGCACGGTATAAACGGTACTACGAAAGCCACCCCGATGCGATGCAGAAGAAAAATCGGGACTATTACCAGGAACACCGGGACACTATCTGTGCGAGGAGCAGATTATCGAGCGAGAGTAGGAGAATGAATACGGTCACCGGGTTTGTGGTTGCGACTACGTCAGAAAAGGTTAAGGTACGGATTACTTTCACCACACGTCCGGCAACTCGTGATATAGTCATGTGCCTGATTTAGTGGCATGGTTAATGGAGACGTATGGATGGATAAACTTGTAGAGGGGAAAAAATACCACATTGTTGCACGTTTCATTGACGATGACGTGATATTTGTCAAAATGGGTATAGTCGGGATACCTGAATATCCAGTGCTCTCTTCTTTAAAGGGAGTTAACCAAATGTTACCTTGGATTCCTTTTTTACCTCCGACGTTAAACCGGACAAGATAAATTTCCCGCTCTACTAGAAGAAGCATATCAGAGAAATCCTTCACGACAGGATTCAGAAATGCTTTCATTTCTTGTCAGTCACATCCACCCAGCCGGAGATGTGCAGGAAGGAATTAAACTCGTAAAGTGGAACGTAATGGCTGCCGAACGGGCAGGCCGGTCATCGATTACCGAAGCGGATATTATAGTTTCAACCGAGGTCCCCGGATATTTGAGGGCTAGCTAGCTAGGGTGTGAAAGTTGAAAAGAGGAAAACCAGACACCTGATCATCTCCACAATATCTTTTCCTCTTCTTTAGATCCGAATACTATCCAGAGAAAGTATGAATCTCGAAAAAACAGCGTTATGACTTGTAATTGTCGCAAACATCGTATTGTTTTCTTACACAATGATTTACTATCCATTTCGCTGCAACGAGATCGCAATTTTATCCGGGGGACTATCACCTGTGGCCTGAATATCGGTGCATACCTGCTTGCGATTGTTATGTGTAAGGTCGCAACCTGGGCAGCATTGTTGCTGATTCAGGGAAAATTAGAGACTGAATAGGAACAAATATAGATATTCAAATCCACTTCAAAAACTGGAAAATCGTGCTTAATATGGATATCTTCTCTATATTTTAGGGTAAGAGTATCGATATACAAAATAATTACTTCGTTGTTTTTCAATTTGTTACAAATCTTTAACCCGGAGAATATACACCATATATGACTGTTTGTTAGTTTAGATATTCAATGAAACAACAGCGTTTGGAGATGCTTTAAATATTCTCTAATCTATGATAAAACATGACTACTCTATCAAAAAAAATTGATAGATATAATTCTCTAATAGTGATTGCTGCGCTTCTCTCCATACTATCTTACCTATTTTCTTTTTATCCTAATTTCTCATACAGCATTTATGCGGGAATTGGTTTACTTGTTATAGCGATCATAGTTATGGCAATTGCCACTGTAATTTTGTTGATATCAAGACCAAAATTACTTGTAGGTTACATTTTCCTTATAGTTTTTATCGTTATAATTTGGATTTATATATTCTTTATACCGGAAACAAACTTTCTTGTCGCAGGATTTACTTTGATATTGGTTATCGTCACGGCTTGGTATGCATCGATGATGAATGATCAAATTGTATTATCAACAAATCAAATGAGTGGAAGATATATGGCGGAAATTTGCCAGCTTATTTTTTCACCGATGCAAAATGATTTGAAAAAAGTTAAAAAAATGATTATTAATGATGCATATATAGCTCGATATGATCATGAGAATTACTCGATAATTACCGAAATCGAAATAAAAGCTATTCTAGCACCATCTCATTATTTATCTGAAAATATTCTCATTCTTGATAATCCACAATCGAAACAGGGAATTACATTAAAGGCGGCTTCTATATTGCAAGTCCCCGATGATGCATTACAACACAAGTATTTACCAAAACTGATGCATTTAAGTGCAGATTACGATCAAAATTATAAAAATTTAAAAATAAATATTAATACTATATTTGAACATTATCCATCAATAAAAGATGACTTTTCAACATATTGTAAATCATTTAATCCGGAATTATTTGATAAATGTTATCCATTTGATATATTTTGTGCATTATTTTACAATATCATAACTCAAAAAACGATAATTAATAATGGTTTAGGTTTTCCCGGATACATCAACTTCAGTAATGAACACAAAAAAGAATTGCTAGAATGGTTAAAAACTTGTAAAATAAAAGATGATGTTTTTGCTTATCTATCAAAGAAAGAAGAATTCTGTACTACAATTGATGAAATTATAATAACCATTGATAATCTAATGAATGAATGGAGAATTAAGTATTTCTTATTATTAACCGACATACATCTGAAAGAACCAATTGTTGAAGACCGGCAACAATTTTATTAATGTCTAAATTTTATCGTTCATTCGTCAATGAAAAAAAAGACAGGATAAAAAAAAGTTTTTGGTTCATAAGTGTTTTATTACAGACTTCTATTCCCCACTAACTGTAAAACCTCACTCTTAACCGATTTATCTACCATATATCCACTCACATAATATGGATATATTAACCACATTCCCAAATTTAAACGTTTTAACCTGGATAATTTTAAATGATGTTCCCAAGTTTATGGCATGCCACAGATAATAATCACAATACTAAAACAAATTTTTCTTCAGAAAATCCCCCACTTCATTTCCCAATAAACACCGCCGCCTTCCTGTTTCTCGCGTCCAGAACCGCCAACACCGATCGCAAGGAACGGTATAGTAAACCGACCCAATATTAATACTCATCGCCCGGTCCGATATCGACAACCGGGCGGACCCGACCAGGTCCCGGGCATCGAGCAGCCTGATGTCTCTTTTATCCAGCAGGGTACCATCTCACACTCCCAACCTCATTCAGAAAAATCCAGAATCTTCTCAAATCCCCAAACCCACACCGCATAAAAGCCCGTTAAGACATCCATCTAAGTATTCTTTTTCTTTCAATCAAAATTCCTGATTGCCCAAACGGGCAGGAATTACCAAACCATGTCAGATTTTGTCCAAAAGGCAAATGTAAAGCGGTCTGTCCGTGTTATCACGACCAAGATCGCTGATGTAGCGACACTAAACACCCTCGTGCAGGGAGTCATCGATACCAACGCATTCCAGTGCGTGGACCACGTTGTAGCCGGCGAAACTCACCCCGGTACTAGCCGTGGAACACAGTCATTCGGCATCCGTGTGATCTATGAAAACCCGACAACCCTGAAGAACATGGGTACCGCAACCGCAAAGGCATCAACCGTTGCAGGCTATTCCGCAGCTGCAACCGCTCTTGTCGGGAATGCAGCACTTGCAACTGCAATCGGCGGGGACCCCATCCAGGACACAGAAACTGAGGGGTATTCCATTTCACTGAACTGCCACGACGCGAACGGCGAGGACTATACCGTCACATTCGCCAGGAAGGCCATCACCATTTCCTCGTACGAGGACAATGCGATTGTCGCCCGCGTGAACACCTGGGCCAACACAAAGCCCGCACTTGCTTAAGGCAGGTGTGAAATTGGCAGGGGTAGAGGATCAGTCTTCTCTACCTTTGGACTAACCAGACCCCTGCCTTTTTCCTGAGGTGGCCGGGATGGATGTAGAACTTCTTGTTATTGTTCTTGGTGTAGTGCTCCCGCTGTACCCCTCGCTATTTGTGATCTACGAAAAGATCGGAAAATACGAGGTAATTTGTGCAGAGTTCGAGGCCCTTCGCGAAGAACACCAGAAATCAAAAGAGGCGTATCATGGATCCAGAATTAACTAATGTTATTGAATTGTTTTTTGCATTCGCCTTCGCCGGGTTTGCATATATCCAGCATCGGAGGGCAACGGGCGCGATTGCAGAAACACAAGTTGCACAGCAAACGACTAATCAGGTACTGAGCTACTTCGATGCAACCGACGACACCGTGACTGTCGCTCCTCCTGAGGTGCAGGGCCGGTCGTATAAGATGGCCGACAGTACGAAGCGATGGCTCACGTTTGACCATTCACCAGTTGAACGGGAAAACCTGCTCCGGCAGGTGGCCGAGGCCGAGGCCGAACGGCTGGACACGTACACGATTACGGTCCCGTCTGCCTGGTATGACATTGAATACGGGCTGATCAAGGGCTCGGGTGGCTCGGGGAAGGGGGTGGCTGTATGATTAAGCGGCTTTCCCAGCGGAGGAAGCTGGTCATCGGCGGCTGCATCTTTGCGGCTGTCGTGCTCGGCGTGGCTTGCACCGGAATTACCCCGGCCCAGGCTGCCGGGTTCGAAGTGCAGACCTATGCAACAGGAGATTCATATCTTTCCAGCTCATCGGACTGGACCTGGGCTGCATCTGACGGGGACCTTTCCAAGACTCCTCCACTTGGGGTCGGGCAGGAAGTTTTGCAGGGAGGATATTCAGGATCAGTCCTGGTATCCGGGCCCGGGACCATGGAGAGTAACCGGGGCCTTTCGACCAACGAAATACTCGAGTTCTCGACAGGTCAGCAGGTGGACAGCCATGGGCCCGGGATCCTCTCGGAGTCGTTGATGGTCGATAGCTGTGGTTCACCTTCTGCAGGTGTTACTTGCGGATCTGACTCACTCGATGCAGAGGGAGCAAACCTTACTCGTCAGGCCTATTGCGAATACGCAGGGGCTTCAACGATGTTCATGACGGATGCTTTGAATTATCATTCGGTTGGTGGCATCAGCCAGGGTGATACCGAGCAGCCGGATAGTATGCTGATGAACGTGGAGGCCATCGGTCACGGCTCGGGCCAGTTCTCTGCGGGTTCACGGTCCTTAACCGGCATCGGGAATACCACGGCACTCGGGTATGTTCACGCTGTGCATGAGCAGATCGGGGCTGGTGGGGCGTTTGCGATTAATGGGCGGGTAAGGTGGAGCTCGTTTGCTTCGTCAAATTAATTTTTCGCCGAATATGTGGTTAATCTAAAAAATAAGTATACGAAAATAATTTCTTTACTTAATAAATATTAAATCATAATCTTTTTTACACTAGAAGTGCTACGAAATTATATAATTGTATGATGAGGTGTATTCATTGCACATACCTGATGCATTTATTCCAATCTGGCAGGGCGCAATCTACTGGATTATCGCCCTGGTCTTTGTGTATCTCTCCTTACGGTGGGCAAAGAATGAATTGAACGAAGAAAAATTACCCCTGGTTGCAGTACTGGCAGCCGGCATCTTTGCCCTCCAGTCATTTAACCTTCCCGTCTCAATGGGGACGAGCGGGCACCTTGTGGGCGGTGCTCTCGTGGCAATTGTTCTTGGCTCCCCGTTTGCTGCAGTATTCATCCTTACACTGGTGCTGATTGTCCAGGGTATCATGTTTGGGGACGGGGGTATTACGACCATGGGGGCCAACATCCTCAACATGGGTGTAGTCGGTGGTTTCGTGGGGTTCTATAGTTTCAAAGGACTGAAAGCTGCCACCGGAAGCATGCCGGTCTCTGCATTCATCGCCGCATGGCTTGCCTGTTTTATCCCGGCAATCTGTGCATCGGTTGAACTCTGGCTCGCCGGAACATTCCCGCTCGAAATGGGTATGATTGCGATGGGGTTGTACCATGCAGTTATCGGGGTTATTGAGGGGGTTATCACGGTTGGTGCGATTTACCTGATTATGAACGTGAGACCTGACATGGTGGACCAGGGTGTATTACCGGCGAAGGCGGGTGCCGTCGCATGATTGACAATAAAACTCTGGTTATCGGGGGCCTTGTCATTGCGATCCTTATCGGGGTAGTGGCAGTATTCCTTGCATCAGGCGATCCTGACGGCATGGAAAGCACAGCCCTGATTATCCAGGGACAGAAATCACTCATCGGGCCAACCCCACCCGATGCAGAAATTCAGGAGAACCTGGAGGGCAAGTTTGCGTATTCAGCACCGATGCCGGATTACTCTCTTGGTGAGGGATTGGGTTCTACGGGTGGGATATTAGCAATTGTTGGGGGGACTGTCCTGGCATTCCTCGTTGCCATTGGTCTTGTATACGCATTAAAAATCGCTGGGAAGAAAAATCCCCCAGATGGGATTCTATAGAACTCTATTTTTCATTTCCCTATCATTTCACTCAAGCCACTGTGGCCTGATGTTTGGTAATATTCTCGGATTTTACAAATATTTGTTGTTCTTTTAAAATCGTATATGGACCTTTTTCCCAACCTAATTTTTCAGGTGCGTGAAAATAAAAAAAAGAACCGCTATTCGGGTTGTAATGGACTGTTTAGCAAAGATGAATATTTTAACATATTTGAATAATTGCAGATAAAATTCAAATTGAGTAGTTAATCGGCGTCTTTTTGGGAATTTTTTGTTAAAGGGGTGAAAGGAAGAAACACCTTAAGGGGCCGGGCCACCTGGTCCTCCTTCACCTCGCCGGTCACCGGTTAGATTTCGTCACCGACCAAAAAACGTCACATCTAATGGTATCCAGGTCGATATCGTAGTGTCCCTTCGGGGGCCAGCAGGGTAGACAGGTGGTGGGGTTACCCACCGCTCTTTTGCTTTCACTCACCTGGATGCAGCTATTTTATTTTCTGTTTTTTTGGGCGGCTGGCTAGGCTCATTGTTTTTCGGTGATAGTCTTCGCGACGTTTAGAATGAGGAAGTAAAAGGCAAATGCTGCTTTTTATAAGGCTTTTTATGGGATACTGGAAAAGAATACCCCACAATAGAAGCCCAAATATAGGTCGGATCTGATGAAAATCCCCGTAAATAGCCCTATTCAGCATCAAAACCAAACGGAGGCAAAT
>CAIKOD010000183.1 GCA_903828975.1 uncultured Methanomicrobiales archaeon
ATCAGAAACAGGTGAATCATCTCCCGCCACTCAGGCCTCGTTAAACGAAGAGGGAGAGTATGAGGAAAGAAATCGTATTTGCATTGAGCACATCGTCTCCTGCCAGTACTCATGTTGAATAACTTTTTTCCCATCATATTTTGGGTAGATGATTTTCGTCATTTTTTCCGTCTTGAACCCTTATTGGATTTAGGGGATAAAATGACACCTTACCCAAATAAAAATCTAAGCAGGGTTAATAGCTGTTCTCATTAGATATGTTACTTGCAAATGTGGCAGTTGGCATTATCCAGTTGATCATCGCAATCATTCTCGCAGTGGCTGCCCTGTATATTGGATTTTTTGTTCTGAACAAGATTACGAAGGGTATTGACGAAGAAATAGAACTCGCGAAGGGTAATGTCGCGGTAGGTATTGTTGTTGCGGCTATATTTTTCGCAATCGCGATTGTTGTGCAGTCCGGTGTGGCCGGGGTATCTGTCGATGTCGGCGCTGCACTTGCATCCGGCCTGGGCTCCACCTATACATTAATCGCAATCGGTGTGGCAATCCTCCAGCTGATCCTTGGGATCATTCTCGCAATTGCTTCAATTTACCTCGCACTCATGGTCCTTGATTAAATGACAAAGGGCGTTGAGGAGTTTGAGGAGCTCAAGAAGGGAAATGTTGCAGTTGCACTGGAGATGGCAGGTGTGATTATTGCCGTTGCATTGATCGTTCAGGTCGGTGTACTCGGGATTACCCAGGGATTGGTATAAAGACCAGATCTTTTCTATTTTGGGCCCACACGGAGGCCGGTTGTACACAACCTGATTTCAGTCGCTCCACTATCGGGATCAGTCCTGGAAAAAAAGGGTATTAATAGTAAGCCTGGTAATGCAGGGACAGGAAGTAGCCCCGCGATTGGAGTTATATCCCTTCTTTTCTTACTTCTTCCGCTGTCTCTTCGGACTTTACTGATTCGGGTTTCATCTGGGGGAAGAGGATTACTTCCTTGATCGAG
Organism: uncultured Methanomicrobiales archaeon; assembly: GCA_903828975.1. Lineage (GTDB taxonomy): Archaea > Halobacteriota > Methanomicrobia > Methanomicrobiales > Methanospirillaceae > CAIKOD01. Next base: position 1,004 of record CAIKOD010000183.1, read on the forward strand.
TCGCGGTTTGTCAGGAGCATTACAAGGCGGTCAATACCAAGGCCCACCCCTCCCGTCGGGGGCATGCCAAACCCGAGCGCCGTAATGAAATCGGAATCGATCATCTGGGCCTCTGCATCACCAGCCTTCCGCTTTGCATCCTGGTCCTCCAAACGGGCCAGCTGGTCAAGCGGGTCATTCAGCTCGGAAAAACCGTTTGCAATCTCCATCCCGTTGATGAAGAGCTCGAACCGCTCGGTAAACCCCTCTTTTTCCCGGTGTTTTTTTGCAAGTGGGGAGTTTTCAACCGGAAAATCGTAGACGAACGTCGGCTGGACAAGTTTTTCCTCGACCATTCCTTCGAAGAAAAGGACAAGGAACTCCCGTTGGGTCTTTGGTTTTTCATAGTCCTCGATCCGGCACTTCTTTGCAATTTCCCGGAGCTCATCCGGCGTATGAGCATGGATATCAACGCCTGCAATCTCTCTAACCGCATCTTCCATCGACAGTTTCCGGAACGGGGGTTCGAACCTGAGCGTGACATCCCCGTATGCAATATCGTACTTCCAGTGAAGTGTGTGGACAAGAAGGGAGATGAGCCCCTCGGTCAGCTGCATCATGTCACGGAAGTCCTTGTAGGCCTCGTAAATCTCCACCATTGAGAACTCGGGGTTATGACGTGTGTCGATGTCCTCGTTCCGGAAATTCCTCGCGACCTCAAAAACTTTCTCGAAACCACCGACTACCAGCCGTTTCAGGTAGAGTTCGGGTGCGATCCGCAGGAAAAATTTCTGTTCAAGGAAATTATGGAATGTTGTGAACGGTCTCGCATTTGCACCGCCGTAGATAGGCTGCAGGATCGGGGTCTCAAACTCAAGGAAGTCCCGCTCATCCAGGTACCGCCGGATCAGGGAGATAACACGGCACCGTGTCCTGAATACCTCCCGGCTCTCTTCGTTCACAATAAGGTCGACGTAACGCTGCCGGTACCGTTTTTCGATATCTTTCAGGCCGTGGAATTTTTCCGGTAATGCACAGACGGATTTACAGAGAAGGGTCACCTGGTCAACCCAGATCGTGATCTCCCCCACTTTTGTCCGGAATACGTTCCCGGTTACCCCGATGATATCCCCCCGCTCGAGGTTCCTGTTAATAAAATCGAATTGCTCATCCCCGAGATCGTTTTTCCTTATATACAACTGGATACGGCCACTCTCATCTCCAAGGTCTGCGAATATTGTTTTCCCATGGTCCCGGACTGTAAAAATCCGTCCGGCAGTTGTGACGCTTTCAAGACTCTTTTCGTGTTCTATTGCATGGAACCGCTGCTTGATCTCTTCGATAGTATCTTTTCGTTCAAATTTCGCCGGGTACAGCGGCACCCCGGCCTCTTGTATTGTCCTGATCTTGTCAAGTCTCGCCTCGTCAAAGTTGAGGGATTCTGGTGTCAAACTCATATGGTAGTCATCTCCCTTCGTTTCGGGGAATTCCCTGGTGCTCCCACATCAGACGGAAAACAAATGGTTTACCGTTTTAAATGGCAACAACCACGGGACGGTTCATTATGTTCGCAACAGGGCTACATCCACGGGTGGCATCTGGAGCAATATGTACCTGATAAATTCTCCTCCGGGGATAATAATACCTTCAATGCGGGATCTTCTTCCCGGAAAAAGTGGCCGGATTATGATGAGGGTATGAGAAAAAACGAGAATCACTTCATTCTGTCATTCTCATCGTGATCATGGTGATCGCCTCGGTAATCATCTCCCGGACACCCTCAAGGTCATAGCGGTACGCTCTTCTCAATGCAGGGATTGCGGCAGGATCTCCCAGGTACCCGAGGGCCCATGCCGTTTTCTGCCTTACTCTCCAGTCTTCATCGGAAAGTGCCTGGATCAGTGGACCGACCGCACGATTGTCCCCCAGCCGGGCAAGGGACTCTGCGGCTTTCCACCGGCGGCCGGGGTCGGGATGTTCCAGCATCGCGATATAAAACCGAAATTTTTTCTCATACCCATCGGTTTCCTTGTCGTCCTCAGCAACAGGTGCCGGGTTGGTTTCCGAAAAAGGCTTGAGAATGTCCGTTTCGGAATGTTCTAACGCACCAGCATTACCCGGGGTACGGTGATCAGGCGGTGGCGTATTTTCTTCACCCCTTTCAAATCCCTTTCGGGCTGGAGATCCCGGCGGGTCTCTCATCACTAACACTCATGCGATTGAAGGAACAATAATATATCACAGCTAAGAAGCTCTTCGATACGAGAGACCTGAATAGTCCAAAAACCAGGAGAGAGATTTTCTCTTGGATAGAATGCATATATTCCGTTACTTTGAGAGTAGCCGTTAACAAGACTCCGGACATGGATTTTTTCAGGGAATTGCGTCAGGTGGTGTAGCATGGACCCTCCCAAATCAGTATACAGGACCGATAACGGGACCGTAGTCATCGAGCTCGTCCTTCGAAACGTAATGCAGCTCTTCAATTCCCTTGACCCTTCTCCATTTCATGAGAAAGAACTTGACCCGGATGCAGAGGAGTATATTTTCAATGCGTTCGTTGACCAGCCGAAGAAAATACCGGTAAAACTGGCAATTTATCTCCCGGAAGAGTCACTTACAGCCGCTACCCGCGAGGCAATTATCCTCGGGATCCATAACCATTTCATCTACAAGTCCTCGGTATCAGAACGTGAACTCCGGAGGCTGTTCCAACGGGGAAGGATGGTGCTCCTTATCGCTATGGGTATTCTGTTCGTGACTCTCCTCGCACGCTAGGGCCTCTCAACCCTTGAACAGGGTCTCCCGGTCAGGATGGCCGGGGAAGCGCTCCTGATACTGGGATGGGTAACCCTCTGGGAACCCGCGTATATTTTTATCTACGGCTGGTGGCCTATTGTCCAGAAACGGAAGATCTATGATAAAATTGCCACGATGGACGTTGAGGTGATGCCAGTCCCCGCAACGAAGGCGAATCACCACCAGTAGCATTCCGGGGGTGCATGCGGCCACTGGAGAGAACACCTGATACTATTTTCAGTGCAATGACACACTAGTATTTATGGCAAAAAAAGTGGTGCTGCTCTCGGGGAGCCCAAGACCAGAGGGAAACACGGCTCAGGTCATCGAAGAGTGTGTGAAAGTGATCCAGGGATGCGGGGTTGAGACCGAGGTATTCTCCCTTGCAGGAAGGAAGATCGAGTCCTGCACGGCCTGTTACCAGTGCAAGGACCTCGGCTGTTGTGTGATCAACGATGGACTGAATGACCTCATCGAGCTGCTCCGGGATGCGGACGGGTTCATTGTCGCATCACCAGTATATTTTGGAACTGCACGCGGGGACGTAATGTCAGCATTGCAGCGGATTGGCCTTGTATCGATGGTGACCGATAATTTCCTCCGCTGGATGGTCGGTGGACCTATCGCCATAGCACGCCGGGGGGGCCATACCGCAACTGTGCAGGAAATGCTCATGTTCTACCTGATCAACGAGATGATCGTGCCAGGTTCCAATTACTGGAACATGGTGTTCGGGCGTGAGCCGGGCGAGGTCTGGAATGACACGGAAGGTATCGCAACAGTCCGCCTGTTTGCGACCAATGTCGCTGAACTCGTACAGAAACTGGACTAACGGTAACCCGGGACACACAGGGAAGAAGAACCCTTTTTTGATCCGGTGAGTGTCATATTTTTCCCTGGAAGCGTTATCCGTGAGCCCTGCCCGGATCGCTTGGTTTATACTATAAAAGAGACTATAGAGGCCTGACACAGGAAGGCGAACCCTGATTTGAGTACCAGTATTATCGAAGTTAAAGACCTCGAACACCAGTACGGTGATTTCAAGGCAGTCGACGGGATCAGTTTTACCGTCGGGAAGGGGGAAATTTTCTCATTCCTCGGGCCCAACGGGGCAGGAAAGAGCACGGCGATTAATGTGCTGATCACGTTATTAAAGCTCCAGAAAGGCGAGGCCAGTATTGCGGGTTACGATGTCAGGACAGAGCCTGAAAAAGTCAGGGAATCAATCGGGATCGTCTTCCAGGAGGTGACCCTCGACCGTGACATGACGGCCTGGGAGATCCTTGAATTCCACGGCAGGCTCTACGGGATGACGCGGTCAGACAGGAAAGAGCGGATCCAGGAGATACTCGAGCTGGTGAAACTGGAAGAAAAGAAGGACACGTTCGTAAAGAAACTATCCGGCGGGATGAAAAGGCGGCTTGAAATAGGCAGGGGGCTTATGACGAGGCCGATCGTACTCTTTCTCGACGAGCCGACCATCGGTCTTGACCCCCAGACTCGGATGAGGATGTGGGACTACATCAAGGCCGTGAACGAAGAGGGGACAACCATTTTCCTCACGACCCATTACATGGACGAGGCGGACAACCTGTCAGACCGGATCAGTATTATTGACCACGGGAAGATCATCGCGAGTGGGAAACCGTGGGAACTAAAGAATGCACTGGGCCAGGACCTTATTTACCTTGAGACCAGCGACAATTCAAAGACCAGGGCCATCATTTCTGACCTTGTGAGTGTGAGCGGTGTAACTGACAAAGGAAAGGGCATCCTCATCACCACGAATGATGACGGGACGAAGGTACTCCCCCTGCTTATTGAGGAGATCAGGAACAGCGGCATCAGCGTCATTACAGTGAACCTGAAGAAACCCTCGATGGATGATGTATTCGTCCATTTCACCGGTCGCGAGCTGCGCGATGACAAGCCGGAAAAGATCTCAATAGCATTCGGGAGGAGATGAGTTATGCACTACGGCTTTTTGACTATCTACTGGCGGGACATGATCAGGTTTTTGAGGTTCAAGACACTCCTGATCTCCTCGCTCATCCAGCCGGCGTTGTGGATGGCGTTTTTTGGCATTGCAATGTCTGCCAATTTTGACCGGCTCGGGGCCTCAATCCCCCCAATCCCGGGTGTCCCTGAAGTACAGTACCTGACATATATGGCGGCAGGGGTCATTGCAATGACCGTTCTTTTCACAAGCCTTTTCGGCGGGATCGTCCTGTTGTTCGATAAAAACTGGGGACTGATGAGGGAGATCATGGCAAGCCCGCTCCCGAGGGACCAGATTATATTCGGTATTGCGCTATCAGGAATGACAAAGTCCTTCATCCAGGTAATTATTGTCATGGTTTTCGGGCTGCTTATCGGGGTAACGTTTTTCGCCGGATATTCCATCGGGCATACCGTTGTTGCGTTGCTCGGGATCATGCTCTTTGTCGGGATGTTCTCCATCGGGTTCCTCTTTTTCTCCGCGGCCATCTCCATATCGATGGAGACTCCGGAGGGGTTGCAGGGGATTATCACGCTCCTGACGATGCCCATATTTTTCGCAAGCAACGCCCTCTACCCGGTTGAAGCATTTCCGCCGGTTTTACAGGCGATCTCAACCGTAAACCCGCTCTCCCAGCTGGTCAACGGTGTCCGGTATTTTGCAATCGGGGATAATTTCACCACCATGGGTATTCATTATGTTTATACCACCGCCGAAATTCTCCTCTCATTCACGATCCTCGTAATATTTGCGGTCGCCATGTTCGGTGTCGCATGGTGGAGGTTTAAAAAGGCCGTTGTCACCTGATCAGTAACGATACCCGGTTTTTGTTGCAGGCTAACAACAAATTCCCGAAGGGTTCCGGATTATCACAAAAACCACTCACCGGACGGCTCTGTTGAATCACGCTCCCGTGGCTCCGCCCCGCCATTTGACGGCCCAGGTTGGGATATTTTAGGGTTCTCGGGATCTCATATATATTCCGGGTCACTCCAGATGAACCCTGTCCAATAAATATCTATATCGGGGGTGGGACGGGGATGGGTGAAACCCCCCTTGGTCTAAGCAGTCCTGTTAACTTTTTTTTTTATTTTTGGCAAGGATTTCTTCGAAGCCCGTCCTATCGTACTCCACATAGATGACCTGATAATCATCGCCTGCTTATTCAGTCCAGTGCCGATATCCCAGACCGCCGATGAGAACTATGTATCATCCGGAGCAATTGTGGCCTCTGGATTATCCGGTTCTGATACAAACACCCGTGCTGACGATAATTCAGCCATAAAATCGTCTATATGATACATATCGCTCAGGACCATCTCGCGGAACCTTGCGGCGGGGATTAAGCTGCCGAATTTCCATCCATCCGGTGCAGGGAGCAGGATGACAGATTCCACCTCTTCCCGGGAAAACATCCCCGCCTCCTCCGCAGCATGGACAACAGTCCCGAACGGATCGTCACCCCTGACACCGCGTACGAGAAGCGAGAAGTCATTATAGCTCATCCTGCCCCTCGACCTGAGTGCCCGGGTGAGCAGGGAAGAGTAAAGTTTCCCGAAATTGTTGTTCCTGAAGGTAAGGAGGAGGACACCCACACCCCTTGCACCCTCCCGTGCTTCAATTACGATGTCTCCCCGTTTAAAACCGGCAGGGACTTTCGAGATCACCCGTGCCAGATTAATGACTGCATCATCAGGGAGCGGGAGCGAGGATTTTCCTCTCCGGATTATCCGAGATACTCCCCTGCATACCACATCACTATACCCGTGTTCCCCACCGGTCCAGAATATCCCTCCTTTCTGCTCTGAACCCGGTACCACGACCACCCGGTTACGGGCCTCGTCGCAGGTGATCATCGTCCAGTTCTTCCCGCCCAACTGGAAATTGGCACTGTTTTTACTGTTCACAAACCTGGCATCAAGCCGACCTACAATCTCGCCATCGGGCGTTACCGCACGGAACTCACCGCCTCCGTGAATTACCGAATACAGGTCACGCCAGTTTGCCTGTCCGAATTCTTTTTCAGCCCGGTAACCAAGCATCAGCATCTCACCATCAGCGACCAGGTACTCTTCTGCCCTCAGGTTTCTGATGATCTCCTCCACTGCCGCAGCCGGAATCTCCCGGAATGGAGTGAGGCCACGCAGTGCGGCGGTGATACTTTTTGCCGAGGCCCTCCGTTTCCGGAGGATTTCCAGCAGGAGTTGCTGGACAAGCACATTATAGGGGCGCACATGCGGGATGAGCGGCTCCACCTCCTTTTTGCTCGCACACTCGATCACGGCAACGGTGCAGAGGAGCTCGCAGGGGTCTCGGAGGATGAATGCGACAAACGGCGGTTTTCCCCGCCTCCCGCTCCGTCCCATTCGCTGCAGGAACGATGAGACAGAACCAGGGGAGCCGAGCTGGACAACGATATCAAGGTCGCCGATGTCTATCCCGAGTTCAAGCGAGCTGGTGCATACAATGCAGGCGCTCCCTTCACGTGAAAACGCAGATTCCGCCTCACTTCTCGTCTCCGGGGAGAGGGACGAGTGGTGCACAGACAGGTGGTCCACACGACCGCGGAGCGATTTGATTACTTTTTCGGCATCACTCCGGCTGTTCACAAAGACGATCGCCTTCTTCCCGGAAACGACCCTTACAAGGGAGGTGATCCGTCTCCCTTCATCCGGTTCAACCGTAAATGAAAATTTCTTTTCCCTTGGCGGGACAGGCACCCGGACAACTTCCTGTGCCCTGCCCGGAGCAGACAACCACCCGAGCACGTCCTCCGGGTTGCCAACCGTTGCAGAAAGTCCGATCCTCTGCACATTCCTCCCGGCCACCTTGTCCAGCCGGTCGAGAAGGCACCGCAGGTGGATCCCCCGCTCGGATTCCACAAATGCGTGCACCTCGTCGATTACCACAAACCTGAGGTTTTTAAGGTCGGCCATAAGTTTCCGCTCAAGCATGAGGACTTCAAGGGACTCAGGGGTGATCATCAGGAAATGGGGGGGTTCCCCGGCTGCCCATGCACGGTCCCCCTTCGGTACATCGCCGTGCCATTTCTGAACCTCAAGACCTGTTGGGACGGCAAACGTAAGGAAACGGCCTTCCTGGTCATTAATGAGCGCTTTCAACGGGGATATATAAATGCATGCGACCCCGCGACATCCCTCTTTTAACATGATGTCAGTGACCGGGATCAGCGCTGCCTCGGTTTTACCCCCGGCAGTCGGTGCGAGGACCAGCACGTCACTCCCAGACCATACCGCCCGGCAGGTCTGTTCCTGCACATCACGGAGCTCACTCCATCCGAGACGCTGCAGGAGTACTGACTGGAGCGACTCGTGCAACCCCTCATATACTGAAGACACGTTACTTCACCATGTGTCGGACTTAAATATCTGTTTTCGGGATGACCGCGGGATTCAGGTATGCTAAAAAAACACCTATGAGACCTGCGGTCACAGGCCTTACGCATGAAAATCATCAAGCAGAATAAACTCTTTTAGGATTATGGGCAGAGCAGGCTGTCTTCTTTTTAGGACTTGGATCCTGGTAAAAAAACTAACCGAAAA
>CAIKOD010000184.1 GCA_903828975.1 uncultured Methanomicrobiales archaeon
GCACCGAGGTCATTCTGCTTATTGATATACAGGTAGGGGATTTTTTTCTCATCACAGAGTGGCCCGAGGTGCATCACGATCTCGGCTGGTTCCACGTCTGCGCCGATCAGCACCAGGGTTGCAATGCTTCTCTCGATGGCTTTTGTTGCCTCGTTTGAACCCTTCTTGATCTTCCCTGTGTCTCTTGCGATCTCGAGCGCCTCAAGCGCCTTATTCTGAATCTCTTCAGGTACCTGGAATTTCACAAATGCGTTTGCCATAACTCACCTCATTCAGGAGTAGCGTCTCCCTCATCACTCATCAGTCAGCGACGATGTAGCCATATTATTTTAACAGGAGTGGCAATAAAGGTTTGTTATCATCAGCCCGGGTATCCATTTTCACCGGGCTACAGGCTTCCTTTTTTTGGAACCTGCACATTTTTTCTTCTCTCTCCGGTTCACCAGGATGCCGGGGAATTTAATGAACGTATTGTATAGATCTTCACACCATCCTGGTCATATACCGGGACGATATCCGCGGAATCAAGGTTAACACGGTACCGTGACCGTTCTGAATCACCGACATATATCAACGTGGTATTATATTTCTTCATCAGCGTCACGGTCTCTTCCGGGTTTTCATAGATCGATCTGACGTCATTCATCCGGGTGCTATACCATCCCGACTTGTCACCGCGCCACATAAATTCGTGGAATGGCCAGCCAATAATAGTCGGTATCCCGGTAAAAGAAGAGATCCGTGAATAATAGGTATAGTCGCCGCTTTCAGCCTCTACAATAGAGATATTCCCGGGCAGGGAACGAAGCCACGCAACCGCTGCCGCATCACCAGGATGGCTGGTATCAATGTAGGCAAGACCATCAAGTGACCTCGGGTCTTCGATCATTGTGGCCGGGACGACCAGCGGCAGGAGGATAAACCCGGCCCCGAGTAACAGTGCCAGGATATACCGGGTATGCTGGGGGATGGTACATGGCCGGACCCACCTTGCAAGCATCATTCCAAGCATCGCAAACCCTGAAGCCCCGAGCAGGAGCCAGGCCGCAAAATAGAACTTGAAAACGGTATTCATACGGTAATAAACGTCCCCCATGTTGTCTTTGAGGTAGAAAAATTCGCAGAAGATGATGATTACAAGCCCTGCGATTGCGAGAATTTCCACGGGGTCTGCTCTCCAGCGTGCGACGAGGTAGATGAGTGGTACAAGCGCGACTGCTGCGGAAAGATAACCGGCAAGTGCGAAGGGAAGAACAAAGAGGATGAGCCAGGGCCGCTTTACGATATCTCTCCACAGGTAGGCGATAAATATCAGGAGAAATATACCGTGGACCAGCAGGAATTCCGGCAGACCCGTGGGGGAGACAACAAATCCGATTCCCTGGATACCCTGCGTGTTCAGCTGGAAATAGAACGGGACCCATAACATCACGGAGAGGGGGGGGACGATGAACAGGAATCCCCAGGGGGTGTCAGCAATCTGCCCCGGGGATTTTATGAGCATTGCAGTGCATTCCCTGATTGCATCTACTATGCACTTCAGTGTAGAACTGAACCCGAAGGACAGTCTTCCAATAACTCCAGATATTCCATCAGGGACATTGGTACCTCCCTGGTGAATTGTCACGTACCAGACCAGCGCCCCGATAATAACCATGAACGGTGCGTACAGCAGGATATCCCAGGTATTGATCAGCGGCATCGCACCGAGTGAAAGGGCAGACAATCCTATTAGACACCAGCGTCCCTGGCAGGTAAGACTCCCCCATCGCTTCAATGAAAATACCAGGAGAAATATGAAAAACACCTGGTTGAACATGCCGATGAGGTGGGGATGGACATCTCCCCACAGGAGTGAAAAAAGCGGGAACTCATTGATCGCGTTCGGAATCGTCCTGGTACTGTTCCAGAAGAGCGATCCGGCCGCCGTTCCCCGGATGGCCTCGTATAAAAAGGAGGGATTGACGATAAGGAACGTCGCGAGCGGGAGCCACCTGAATCGTTCAAGGAGCAGGTGGCCGAGGGCGTACATGGTGACTGCAGAGAGTGCGAAAACGGTCGGGAGTGCAAGGTTGAACACGATATTCGACGGTGCCCCGCTTACAACGCCAAGTGCCCCAATCGCCCAGTAGCCGAGGTAATAATAAACATTCATGTACCCGCCGGAGAACCACGGATCGAGTGGCGGCACCACCGGGTCACGCATGACCGAGGCGATGAACCCATGGTCCATGAATTTCTCGGCAAAGGAGACCGACGGGTTCACAAACCTCACATTAAGCATAAACAGGAAGCAGATCAGGAACAGGAACTCCCATTTCCCGTCACTTTTAAGGCAGTCCAATGAATACTCCCTGCGATACAGGGCAACGAGAAGCAGGAGTATAAACGGGACCATTGCGAGATATACAGGGGCCCGCACCAGTCCGCAATACCATGAAGTAAGGGTGAATAGTAACACGGATGCAGGGAATGCCACAGGAAAGGCGAGGTCCCCGATCGCTTTCTTCAGGTATGGCCAGAGTGAGAGCTGGAGGAGGGTGAGGATGAGCAGCCACGAGATTACCGACAGGACCTGAATATCAGCGCCTGGAATTTCCATCCACCCCATCTCCAAGCTCCTTGTTAAAAGCAGATTTTATTGTTGAGAGTACCCAGTCTCCAAGATAATAGATTGAAATAACCCCGCCGATTAATGTGACCAGGTTCTTAATCAGGTGATCTGTCACAGCAATGAGAAATGCCAGGGCCGGCTCCACTCCCGACAGTTGCAGGACAAGAGCCACGGCAAGTTCATAGGTCCCTACGCCACCAGGTGTCAGCGGGACGGCTTTCAAGAGGTTCCCGATGACAATTGCAAGTATTACAACCGGCAACCCGATCCTCTGGCCAAACATGTACACCACAAAAATACATACGGCAATGTCCAGGAGCCAGATGACGACAGATATTATGGAGAACTGGAGGAGGGACCTGGTGCTGAGCGAGGCTTTCCGTACCTCATCAAGCATATTCAGGATAAGCCGGATATATTTATTTTCTGATTTAACCCTCCCGAGGGCGACCAGGATGGCCATGAATACCGCCCCGATAATAAGCGGGGCAACAATTACAATGTAAAACCATTGTGGCACATTCAGGACAAAGGGGAGCATGAGCACCCCGAGGAGTGCGACCATGATGATATCAAAAAGCCTCTCCACAACGAGGGATGAGATACCGGTAGATACTGAGGTGTCATACTCATGCTTCAGGATGAAAATCCTGACGAGGTCACCAAGCCGGGCCGGGACCACGAGGTTTGCAGTCTGGGAAACAAATATGCAGGCCGTGGATACAAGCATCCCTGCCTTCACCTGCAGGCTCCTGAGGATGCCCATGTAACGGGCACCACGTAATATCCATGCCAGGAGACAGACGAGCACTGCCGGAACAATATAAAGCGGTACCACGTGCCTTAGTGCGACAAGCAGCTCGTCCCATACCGAAAGCAGCATATAGATAATAATCCCCGCAGCAATAAGCGTGGGAATAACAATCGCACTAATCTTTCTGAACATGGAGCCGCCACCATAACCGCACTACCGAGAGTCCCATACCTGTCACATCACTTTTGCGGACCGTTGTGCCCGCCCCCTGCTCCCAGTGCACCGGGAACTCTTTTATCCGGTAGCCTTCCTGCTGGGCCCTGACAAGGATCTCGGTATCCCAGAACCAGTGACGTTCCCTGACATTTTCTGCAAGCAAAAGGACCCGGTCTCGGCGGAATGACTTGAAACCGCACTGGTGGTCGTGAATCCGGCTCCAAAGGATTGTTCTGACCAGGAAATTATATCCCCTGCTGGCAAATTCCCTCCCGCCTGTCCGCCTGATCCGGCTGTCCGGGAGAAGCCTTGACCCTGTTGCGATATCATAGCCCTCCTGTATCGAACTGACCAGCTCACGCAGGTGCTCCATACTCGTCGCCAGGTCTACATCATAATAAAGGACAATCGGTGCAGACGACTCACGAAACGCACGGTTCAATGCCCTCCCCCGTCCAAGACGCTCATCACTATGAAGCAGGCGGATACGTGGGTCCTTCCTGCCTGCTTCCTTTACCAGCTCTGCACTACCGTCCGTGCTGCCGTCCTCGGCGATGATCAGTTCAAAATCCGGTGTAATCTCCCCAAGGTATTGAAGGGAAACCGGGATTGCACGTTCCAGTGCCTTCCGGTCATTATATACCGGTATCACGGCAGTGATGGCAGGGGTAGTCATTCCCGGGCCTCGTGGTCAACCACTCCTGCAACGCCGAACCCGGCCTGGACTGACCCTTCCATACTCCTCTCAGGATAATTTGTTGCTGAAAACATGCCTGCCATGTACAGCCCCTTTTCACCGTATGAAGGGATTAAACGGCGGAACCCTGTCGTATAGATAGGTCCGGCAAATGGGTCAACGGCAAGTTTATACCAGTGGATTGCTTCTCGGGGAATGGAAAATCTCCTGCAGAAGTCCCCGATCATTACCTTGTCCAGACCAGGCCTGATAGTTGCTGAAAAATATGATGCAAGGTACACTACATGTTCCCCGTATCGTTCAAGCGGGATAAAATTTGTATGGGAAACAACGGCCCCGTACGGGGCGTCGTCTTTCATATTGAGCCAGTAAATATTTTCAGCAACATCACGGTCGAGTCCTATCGTCATGCAGGCTGCTCCCTGGTAGGGGATTTCTGGCAAATCCGGTCCTCCCATCTGCTGGAGCTGGCCTGGTGGTATTGTCGAGATAACTGTATCGTACTTCGCGCCATTAACAGTCCAGGAGCCCCCGTTTTTTACCAGCGTTGTCGCAGGGATGTTATACATAACCCGGCTTCCCCGGGCGGAAATAATAGAGACCAGCGCATCAACAAGCAGGTGGAAGCCCCCGTTCAGGTATCCAAGGCGTTCACCGGAGACGCCCCGGTCAGACCTGATTTTTATCCGGCTGATAAGCCAGGCGGCAGAAACCTCTGAACGGCGTTCTCCAAATTTGCTGCGGAGCAATGGTTCGAAGAATGAGGCATACACCCGTTTCCCGACATGCGTAAGGATGAAATCTTTGGCAGTCACCGAATCGAGAGGTATGGTGTCCATTTTTTTGGCCTTCAGGATAAGTAATGCAAGCCGGGCCTTGTCTGCGAGGCCGAGTTCCGGGTAGCGGATAATCTCAGAAGGGGTCGTCAGGGGGTAAATCTTCCCGCCGGCATAATATCCTGTTGTCCCGCTCCTCCATTCAAGGTTGCCTGCGAGGCCTAACTTGTCAAACAGTGAGATAAGTGCCTGGTCTCCTGAAAAGCAGTGGTGGTAATATTTCTCGATCCAGTAATTCCCGACCTGGTAGGAGGAGAGGCAGCCGCCCGGTGTGGAGGTCTTTTCTAAAAGGTCGATATCGTGGCGGCCGGAGAGCGCGTACGCCGCTGTAAGGCCGGTCAGTCCTCCGCCAATGATACAGATCTTCATGGTATTGCTGATACAACAGGAACAGCTGGTTCCTGACTGATCATTCTCCCTATAGTATAACAAAACGCAGGATAAAAAAGGCTCCGCCCCTGACTATCGACAAAATAGCGGCCCCGGCAGTTCGGGGTTATAAGAAAGTATTTGAACTCCGGACAGATAAGTTCTTAGGAGATAAAACTGATAATATAAGTCATAATCAGGCTGCCGGGTGTCATTTTATGAAGATATTTTTCATTGGGTTTGGACAGGCGGGAGGAAAGATCGTGGATATGTTCCTCTCCCAGGACAAACGGCTCGGCACGAAAAGTTTCAGGGGAATTGTCGTCAATACCGCACGGACTGACCTGATGGGATTAAAGACCATCCCTATGCGTGACCGTATACTGATCGGGCAGACTGTCGTGAAAGGCCATGGAGTCGGGACAGACAATGCCGCAGGCGCGAAGATCACCCTTGATGAAGTGGATGGTGTCATGAGTGCTATCGACCGTGTGGGGACACACGATGTGGACGCATTTATGATCGTTGCAGGGCTTGGTGGCGGGACCGGATCAGGTGGGACCCCGGTTCTCGCGAGAGAGCTGAAAAAAATATACCAGGAACCGGTATATGTCCTCGGCATCCTGCCGGCCCCCGAAGAAGGGAGGCTCTATTCGTACAATGCTGCAAGGAGCTTAAAGACGATCATCAATGAGGCTGACAACACCTTCCTCTTTGATAATTCAGCCTGGAAAAATGAGGGGGAAAGCGTTAAAAGTGCATTTCAACGGTTAAACGATGAAATTGTACGCCGTTTCGGGATTCTCTTCCGGGCTGGTGAACCCGGGAAATTTGGTGTCGGTGAGATGGTTGTCGATTCCAGCGAGATTATCAATACACTGCGGGGTGGGGGTATCACATCCGTCGGGTACGCAATCACCAGTGTATCTTCGAAAAAGAAGCAGAATAATGTCGGAGCATTTATCACCACTATCAGAGACACAATTATTCGGAAGGACCACGAGGATGAAGGTCTTCTGGGTGAGGACAGGACCGCGAAGGTCATATCGCTTGTGAGACGGGCGATGCTCGGCAGACTTACGCTTCCATGCGATTTCTCAACCGCTGAAAGGGCTCTTGTCCTGGTAGCCGGACCCCCGAATGAGCTCGACCGGAAAGGGATCGAGAAGGCGAAGAGCTGGGTGGAAGAGAACATCGCCGGTGTCGAAGTCCGGGGTGGAGATTACCCGGTAAACAGTGAATATGTTGCTGTTGTGGTAGTGCTTGCAAGTATTGGGAATGCACCACGCATCAGGGAACTCCTTGAAATTGCAAAAGAGACAAAAGATGATGTATATAAATCTGACAGGGGTCAGAAATCAACAATGTTCGA
>CAIKOD010000185.1 GCA_903828975.1 uncultured Methanomicrobiales archaeon
CACCTTATCGCCCTGACACAGCCTTTAGAAGATACTGGCATTACATTCGAAGAGTTGTTCAACATCGACGAAATCCAACGCCTCCAGGACGAGTTCGCAAAAGCCACGGGTGTAGCATCGGTTATAACCCGGACGGATGGTACACCCATCACAAGACCAAGCAACTTCACCCGCCTCTGTAACGATATAATCCGGAAGACTGAGCGAGGGTGTGCGAACTGTTTCAAATCCGACGCAGTAATCGGGGCCCCCCACCCGAATGGCCCGATCGTCCAGCCGTGCCTGAGTGGCGGACTGTGGGACGCCGGGGCAAGCATCGTTATCGGTGGCAGGCACATTGCCAACTGGCTCATCGGCCAGGTGCGGAACGAGGCACAGACTGAAGAGACGATGCGGGCATATGCCCTGGAGATAGGGGTCGACGAGCAGACGGTTCTTGAAGCGTTTCGCGAAGTGCCGTCAATGTCCTTAGAGAAATTTGAGGCAATAGCCCAGTCGCTCTATACACTGGCAAATCAACTCTCAAAATCTGCATACCAGAACGTCCAGCAGGCCCGGTTTATCACGGAGCGAAAGCGTGCTGAGGAATTGATCAGCCAGCAGACTGATGCCATGCAAGCGGCGATGGACGGAATGGCGGTCCTCAACGGGGACCAGAATTACATCTATATGAACAAAGCCCATGCACGGATCTACGGGTACGAAAGTGCCACTGAACTAATCGGAGAGTCATGGCGCATTCTTTATGATACTGATGAATTGCAAAGATTTGAGCAACAGATCATGCCGGAACTCCGTCAAAAAGGGAACTTCTATGGCAGGGCCAGGGGCAAGAAAAAGGATGGCAGTACGTTCCCACAGGAGCTGTCATTAACAGTTCTGGACCATGGCGGGTTGATATGCATTGTCCGTGATAGTACCGATCGCGAGATGGCCGAAGTGGCGCTTTCAGAAAGCGAGAAATTCAACCGGAACCTGGTAGAAAATATCCCGGATTACCTCCTGATCTATGATCAGCGGGGGACTATTCTCTTTACCAACCCAATATTTCCAATAAAATTTGGATTTGCGCCGGAAGAGGCAATTGGTTCTCCCGTTATCGGACACATTGCCCCCGAAAACCGCGACCAGGTCATGACCCTGATGAAACAACGCAATTCGGATACCAATCTCCCCCCGTATGAAATCTCGATTTTGAAAAAGGACGGCTCTTCTGTCCCGGTGATTATAAAAGGTACCCACATAAAGTTCCACGACCGGGAAGCCGTGCTCCTGCTGATGAATGATATCACCGAACGTAAACGGGGGGAAGAAGTGCTATTGAAGATTAACCAGAAACTCAACGTGCTGTCCCAGCTGACACGGAAAGACTTAACCAACCAGGTCTTTGTCCTGAGCAGTTACCTTGAACTGACAAAAAATCAACTAGCCGGACAGGGTTCCGCCCTTGAAACGCTGGAGGGAGTTGACGATGCTGTCCGGTCAATCCACAAGACCATTGAATATACGAAGGATTACCAGGACATGGGTGCGAAACCCCCGGCCTGGCAGAATGTGAAGACCGCGATGTTGTTCGGGCTTTCCCATATATCCATCGGGAATATCCAGCACTGCATAGAAACAGAAGACCTCGACATATTTGCCGATCCTTTGCTGGAAAAGGTCTGCCAGCGTCTTTTTGAAACCTCGTTAACACATGGGGGGCATGTCACCCGGATCCGCATCTGGCACACGGTCACTCCCGAAGGGGCAACAATCGTTTTTGAAGATGATGGTGTCGGCATCCCGGATGAGAAGAAGGAGCAGATCTTTTTACGCGGTGAGGGTACCCGTGCATCGAGGGGAAGTCTTATTTTTGTACGGGAGATCCTCGACATCACCGGCATCACGATCAAAGAGACGGGGGAACCGGGCAAGGGTGCACGGTTCGAGATGACGGTGCCGAAGGGGATGTGGCGTATTGCTGGGAAGAGTGCATAATTGCGGTTAAAAGTAGACAGCGGCGGATGAGAAAACGACAGGTATCGAATAATTCCTATGGGATTGATGGTAAAGTAACAACCCTAACGCTCTTCTGGCCTTGCGGGCAGATTCCAGAAGAATGTATTTAAGAGATCCGGCTTCACCAGATCGAGATCGATATTTGCAGGAGGTCAAAAACATTGAATACGGGTTGATGATAAATAGAGTGTAATGGTGTGAAGCCAATGTCTGAAGAGTATGATCCAAAATTAGTTGTGGGAGTACCTTACCAGCGGGGAATGCTTCCCTATGGCGGTGGCGTTGGTCCCGATGGTCGTGTAGTCTTTGCCCTGAGCCGTGAAGAGGCAGAGCGACGCGTCCAGAAATACCGGTCTCTTGCATAATGAGCAAACGGGTATTTCTTGATACCGGAATCTTTTTTGACTGCCTGTTAAGTCAGGACAGAAAAACCCTTATCAATCATGCTGTTAACCGGGATTACCTGATATTTACGTCCCTATCGGTGATCGGAGAGGTAATCCTGATAATGAAGCGGGATGTAAAATTTGCTGAACATCTGACCGGTTTTTTTTCACTTCTCACTGAATGGAACATTGCGATTCTCGTTCCCAATGACGGTGTAGCGGTTATCTGCTATGAATTTTCACAAGACTTAACAGATGGACGGATTATCAGCCAGAAGACTGACCGGACGCACCTTGCCTATGCAATGGCCTACGACTGCGATTACTTCGTTACATCTGATGACGCGTTAATCAGGTACAAAATTTCCCACCGGCTCAAAGAGTCGGATTATGTGAAGCCGGAAACACTCTCTCTTGAAGCGTTTAAGAACGTGGTGATGAGTTAGTGGGGGACCGGCTGGGAACGACAGCCTGGAAAGGATACAACGATTTTTTGTTTTGCAAGAACTGTTGCTCAAACTACGGTAACCCCGTTATATACGAGGGATCACGATCATCGAAAACGGAGAGCCCTGGCAAGGGTCACGATTTGAGATGGAGGTGCCGAATGGGATGTGGCGTATCGCGGGGATGAGTGAATGATGGCAGATTTTCTCCCCTCATCACTTCACCTTTCGCTTGTGAAGCCACTCAATACGGTAGACTAAACTATGGAAAACATGCTTGCTTTTCATCCAGGCCCTAGGTTCGGATGGCATGAGCGTGAAATTTTTGCCGCAGTTACCACACACAGTCATACCCTGAAATCATTCGACATCGCAAACGAAAAAGAGGGGTTTGAGATCCAGGCTTATCCCCCCTGCACATCAAACGTCTTCGCAAACGACGTCCACCGAATGTCCTCCCC
>CAIKOD010000186.1 GCA_903828975.1 uncultured Methanomicrobiales archaeon
AGTTCTCAACAACTATTTATTGCACCAACCTCCACCTCTATTGAGAAGTGTACCGTCGGTTAATTGCGGAGAGTCCTCATGATCACTGTTCTTTTTGTGGATGACAACTCCGAGCTGATGGCGCATGCCCGTGCAGTCCTTGAAAAATCCGGGGAGATCCGTCTTGATATCGTCCACTCCACAAAACAGGCGCTCGAAAAGCTGAAAGCCCGGACCTTCGATGTAATTGTCTGCTACGAACAGGTGGCGGAGGTCAACGGCATCGAGTTTGTTTCGGACATGAACGGGATCGACTTTTTAAAATACTTGAAGTCACAGGGAAATGCGACACCGTTTATCATTCTTGCCCGCAGAGGAAAAGATAAAGTTGTGATTACCGAAGTGATCGCCGGCACAGAACTGCCTCTCCCGAGAACAGCAGATGCCCGCTCGCAGCTGATGGATCTCGTGATGCTTGTGAAACAGACGATGCTGCGCAGGAGGGCTGATCGCGAGATCAAGGCACAGAATGAACAGCTGAGCGCTATCCTCTCCGCAACCCATCTGGGTATCTTCCAGATGCGCAATCACGTCATCGAATGGGTGAACCGTCCCTTTGCAGAAATGCTCGGGTTTGATGAGAATCAGCTCATCGGGAAGGATATCAGGATAATCTTCAGGGACCACGAGGAGTACGAGCAGGTGCTCCGCGATCTCCAGGTACCACGGGATTCCCACATTGGCGCTCCAAAGGCAGACTGCGACCTCCTTGGCAAGGATAAGACTACGGTTCCCTGCCAGGTCCGGGTGCAGCCTATCGACCCCCGTGATCTTTCAAAAGGAGGTACTTTTGTCGCAACAGACATTTCCGAACGCAAAAAGATTGCCGATGCCCTCAAGGAGAGTGAGGCAAAGTACCGGGAGATGATGCAGAACACCCAGAGCATCATCCTACGGATAGACACGCAGGGGGATATCGTGTTTTTAAACACCTATGCGCTTGCGTTCTTCGATTACACAGCAGAAGAAGTGATCGGTAAGAATGTGGTCGGGACGATCATTCCATTAAAAACGCGTTCGGGTCATGATCTCTCGATGATGGCAAACGATCTCGGGTTCAATGCGGAAGGGCATGCGGTCAATGTCATGGAGAACCTCCGGAGGAATGGCGACCGCGTCTGGATCGCATGGATCAACAAGGCAATCCGGGACGGGGAGGGGCATATCGTGGAGGTGCTCTGCATCGGAAATGATATCACCGACCGCCGGCGCGGGAGCGGGGAAGTCAGGATCAGCACGGATACGTGGAAGGACCAGGTTGTATCGGACACCGATATCCGGGAGGATGTTTTTGATGCAGTGTTCCATATCTGCACCGAGATATCGATTGAGGGTAGGGAAGGCAAGGCAGTTGGCACGACATTTCTTGTCGGGGATGCCGATAATGTCATGAGCAAGTCCCGCCAGATCATGCTGAATTCTTTTGAAGGCCACCCCCCTGAAATGCGGGTTGTTACCAACCCCGACCTCAAGGAAAACATAAAAGAGTTTGCCCAGCTGGACGGTGCTTTTGTCGTGACCGGTGATGGGTGCATCACAGCATCCGGCAGGTACATTACCGTTGATACCAGCGGTGTAACGCTCCCGAAAGGGATGGGTACCCGTCACAACTCGGTTGCTGCAATGACCAGTGTGACCAAATCAGTCGGGATTGTCGTCTCGCAGAGCGGCGGAGGGATCACGCTCTTCAAGAATGGCCAGATATTAAAAAAGATCAGTCTTTGATCGCATCACCTCGGGCATGGTATTACTTTACCCGGCAGCACATGCCCGTGTTTTTACAGATGTTTCCC